>JAJWCP010000095.1 GCA_021617435.1 Pseudomonadota bacterium | reverse complement strand
AATTTACCTTGAAAGTGTGTTTTTTTTACTTTAGTATTGCACTGTTGCGTTTTTAAGAAAGGCTGTTAAATGAAAAAATTGCTTTTTATTCTGTGCTGTTCGTGCTTAATTTCAGGCGCTATTCATGCACAAACCATTGATTTAGCGTCAGGTATTACCGGCGGCGATGAAAAGCCGGCAACAGACAAAAAAACTGAGCAAAAAGTTGAAGTTAAACAAGATGAAAAACAAGTTGCCGATGATAGAGGAATTTTTTCATTTTTGAACTTTTCATTTATTAAAAAACCGGCGTTTTTAGACAGCAAAACCGATGAACACGCTCAAAATAAAGAAAATAATGAGCAATCGGAAAAGATTGAAGAAACTCCGTTGCAAAAAATTCATCGTTTGGCAGATGAAGGTAATTTAGAGGCTGAACTTGCCTTAGGCTATATGTATTTATATGGTGAAAACGGCGTTGAAAGCGACTATACCAAAGCTTTTGCATACTATGAAAAGGCCGCCGCGCAAAATGATAAAATCGCCTTAAATAATTTGGGAAGTTTGTATTTTAATGGTATCGGCACAGAAGTTAACTATGTTAAAGCCGCCGAACTTTTTGCTCAGGCCGCTAAGCTCGGCAGTGATGACGCCGCAATTAATTTAGCTTTTATCTATTTGAGCGGAAACAACCAAAATAAAAATCTGCAAGAAGCGATTGAGTTGTTCAGACAAGCCGCTAATGCCGGTAACAACACCGCGCGGTTTATGTTAGGATACGCATACTACAAAGGTTTTCAGGTTACGCAAGACTATTACAAAGCAGTTGAGCTGATGAAGATTTCATCTGAGGCTAAATTTGATGAAGCGCAATATATGTTGGCTTTGATGTATATGAACGGATATGGCATTGCCAAAAACTACGGCAACGCAGTTAAATATTTAACCGCTTCTGCAGCGCAGGGTAATGTTTCAGCCTTAATGCAACTTGCCGATATTTTGACGGAAGGCACAATATATCCGCGTAATTTGGTGCGGGCGCATATTATGTATAACATCGCCTCGGTTTTAGGAGCGCCGGGCGCAGCCCAAAAACGCGACGATTTAGAACAAAAGCTTCAGCTTGAACAGTTGTTACCGGCACAAACCGCCGCTGAACAGTTTAAAGCCAAGCCGTCAGAGCTTACTTCTTATGTGCGGCAAACTTTCGGCGACAATATTCGCCGCTACATTGATGAAAATATGAAATAACTTAAAAAATATGGTGATTAAATTGAAAAAACAAAACATTAAAACCGAAACTCCGAAAAAAGGCATGGGATACAAAACCAAGCGTTTTATTAAAAAACTGATTTCATGGGCGGGACTGTTCTTTTTTGCACTGGCCGCGTTTATGATTTATAAACAACTTTCAAAATACCACCTTGAAGATTTGAAAAACGCGCTATTGAGTATTCCGGTTCGCAATTTGTTATATGCCTGCCTTGCCTCGTTTTGCGGCTATGTGGCTTTATCATCATACGACTTTTTGGCGCTTAAATATATTAAACATAAGCTTGCGGCATGGAAATGGATTTTTGCAGGGTTTATCGGTTTTTCGGTCAGCAACAACGCAGGTCACGCCATTGTTTCAGGCGGCGCTATCAGATACCGCCTATACACCAGATGGCGAATTCATGCCGATGAAATTGTTAAAATGATAACTTTTTCTGGCTTTACCTATTTGGTTGCCTGCTTCTTTTTGATTATTGTCGGCTATGTAATAACTCCTGAGCATGCGTTCGGAGAAGGCGCCCTCTCACAAATAACCACCGCGATTATTGCCATTGCCTCATTTATCGGGTTGCTGATTTATTTCGGCGCAAGCGTTTACTATAAAAAAGCGATTGATATTAAAGGCATTAAGTTCGCCATTCCAAGCTTAAAAATGTCAGCGGCACAAGTTGTTATCGGTAGCGCAGATATTTTAATGGCATCATTGGTGCTTTATTTTACCTTAATTCACTTTATTGATATTCCGTTTGACGTGTTTATGGGCGCGTTTATTATCGCGCAAATTTTAGGCGTGTACAGTCAGGTTCCGGGTGGGCTCGGCGTGTTTGAGCTGGTGTTTTCAAACATTATTCCGGGGGCGGATAATCAGGCTATGTTATTCGGCGCGCTGATTGCTTACCGCATTATTTATTATCTGTTGCCGCTGATTTTATCCGGTATTGCCTTGTTCTCATACGAGGGATATTTGGCGCATCGGCAAAATGAAATTAAAAAACAGCGCAAATTAACCAGACTTAAAAACTATTTGGTAAACAAAACCAAAAACATTTCAGAAAAAGCGCACAATACAGCGCATAACATAAAAGAAAAAGCGCACAATATTACTGAAAAGGCCAAAAACATCGGTTATAAAGAAAAACCGGTTAAGGCAGGTAAGCGGAAAACTCAGCGCCGAAAAAAGAAATAGCTCAAATTGAAATCCGCCAAAGCAATCGCTGAGGCGGACTTTTTAAAACCGGAAATAAATAAACGGGTTATAAGTTGATGAGGCAAGCGCAGCTGTTGAAAGCAAAAATAAAATGAGCAGCCAAATATTAATCGCCAAATTTGCCCATGAACTTTTAACTTTCATCATATTTTTAAATATCGGCAAAGCGCAAACTATTGCCACAGTCAAAACTATCAGCTCCAAGTTGTCAATATAAGCGCCGATTTGGTTAGCGATATTGTGCGTGCTTAACAGCCCAAACATATTTTGCAAATATACGTAAGCATAGGCTAAATTTTCAGCTCGGAAGATTACCCAACCGATAATCAGCACCAACAAGCAATACGCATGATGCAACAGCTTAAAGCGGCTTGTTTTATGCCAACCGCTGAGTTTTTCAATGATGACAAACGCGCCGTGCCAAACACCCCACGCCACAAAAGTCCATTCCGCGCCGTGCCATATTCCGGTTGCCAAAAACACCACTGCCAAATTAAACACCGTGCGAGCCGTGCCATTGCGATTGCCGCCAAGCGGAATATACAAATACTCTTTAAACCAGCTTGAAAGCGAGATATGCCACCTTTGCCAAAACTCGCTGACTGATTTGGAAATGTAGGGATAATTAAAGTTTTCAAAAAACTTAAAACCAAACATGGCGCCAAGCCCGATAGCCATATCAGAGTAGCCGGAAAAGTCATAAAACAACTGCAGCGAATAAGCAAGCGCGCCCGCCCATGCGGTCAGAACATCAAAATTGGCAACCGGCTGCGCAAATATAGCGTCTGCCGCCATGCCAAGCGTGTTAGCAATCAGCACTTTTTTAGCAAGCCCGATAATAAAGCGCCGCACCCCATACAAAACCTTATCCGGAGTAACGCTGCGGCGGCTTAACTGTTCTGCCACATCATGATATTTTACAATCGGCCCCGCCACCAGTTGCGGAAATAGCGTAACATAAAGCGCAAGCTTAAAAATACTTGCCTCTGCCCGCGCTTTGCCGGAGTAAACGTCGGCCAAATATGACATAGCCTGAAAAGTGTAAAATGAAATTCCAATCGGCATAATCACCTTCAGCAACGGAATGTCTGCGCCGGCAAAAGCATTGATATTTATGGCCACAAAATTAAAATATTTAAAATAAAACAAAAAGCTTAAATCAGTAATTACGGAAGCGGTTAATATTAAAGTTTTGTGCTTTTGAAAACGCGCAATCAATAATGCTCCAAGCCAATTAATCAGCACTGTTAAAAGCATTATCGCCACATAACGCGGCTCGCCCCATGCATAAAACAATATGCTCGCCGCCAGCAACAAGCCATTGCGAAAACGCGGCGGCATGAGCAAATAGGCGGTAAAGACCAACGGCAAAAACATAAATACAAATGTCATGGAAGAAAAAAGCATGGCGTCAGTCCTTATTAAGCATATTTAATTTGAGCAGATTTTCTTCAGTAAACACCGCGATTAAAATATCCGGCTTAAACGCCAAAATATCAGTTTGGTACCGGCTTAAAAGTTTGAAATCATCTTTTGAAGATACGTTTTTAACATTGTTTAAGCGATAATATTTAACCTCTTTAAAACTCTCGGGCAAAAACTGTAAAAGACTTTCATTCATTGATGTTCCGGTTAAAAACACTTTGTAATTATTGCCAGCGGAATCATTAGTAAAATCTTTGGTGCGATAATACGGCTCGTGATGCATAGCGGCTTTTAACTCCGTGCGAGTATCGTAATAATCGTAAGTAACATCAAGCAATTTTTCTGCCGGATAATCAATGTGCATGCGGACAAATGTTCTGCCTAATGTGAAAAATCTGCCGAACCCGCCGCGAACTTTATTGCTCTGAAAATGATTAAAATCAGCAAAATTAGCAATTTTGACATCAGGAAAATCTTGCTTGATGCGGGTTAAAAGCGCTTTGTAACCGGTATATGCGCCCCAATCAGTCCAGTGGTGCTCGGTTTTGTAAAAGGTTAAGTTTTGCGCGGAAGCTACTTTAAGTTCCTGATACGGAAACAAAAGAGGCAAAGGGCTTTTGGCTTGCAGGCGGTAAATTAAATCACCCGTAAACAATTCATCGCGCACAGCATAAGGCTTAGCATATTGCCGATACAAGTCAATTTTGCTCGGCACAATCATCACATAAGTTTTAATACCGTGTTGCTCGGAAAATTTTGCCAACGTGTTAAACGCCGATAAAATCTGTTCTTCTTTTTCTGGGCTGACCGTTACATATTTGAGCAGATTTTTATTAAACACCCATTGCGTTTGCGAATTTAAAATAGTGTTATGAGCCGAAATAATTTTATTTACAAACTGCAATTTAGCATAGCCGGTTATCAGCTCATCACGAAAGCGAAAGCGGTCAGAAAACCACTTGTCAAATTCCACCCCAAAAGTATTGTTAAGGCTGTTGTTTTTAAATAGTGGCGGAAACTTTGCCAACACCCGATTTTCAGCCGGTGAAATGTTCGCCCTGTTGATTTTTGTCATCGGGATAAACAGCGTTATAAAAAACAACAGCAAAAATACGGCATTCAGCAGTGATAACCCGCTGAATTTATGTTTAAACTCTGATTTTACAACCATCCATAAATTTAAAAACGTCCGCTTCATAATTTTTACTTAACAAAAGTTATGCCCAACCGGCACCGGCATCAGCGATTAGCGCATTATATTATAACACATTGTTCAATTTGTTTTGTAAAAGCGCTTCAACTTAATTTTTTTAAAAGAATATCGGCAATGTGGACTACTCCAGTGCTGTCGGTGCCGGAAACGGCAAGTCGCGCCATATCAAATAAAACTTTTAACTTATGAAGAAGAAAATGAACTTGCGACAAGAATGGTAA
>JAJWCP010000094.1 GCA_021617435.1 Pseudomonadota bacterium | reverse complement strand
CTTATATATAATAGAGGAAGTTTAAAACAGAATGTTTATAGTAAAGGAAAATGTAATGCAAAAACCTGTAATGTTACTTATTCTTGACGGTTGGGGCTATCGGGAGAAAATTACTCAAGATAACGCCATTGAAGAAGGTCATACGCCTAATTGGCACAGTATACTTAAAACCTGCCCGCATGCTTTTGTTGAAACCTCAGGGCTTGACGTAGGCTTGCCGGCCGGACAAATGGGTAATTCTGAAGTCGGGCATATGAACCTTGGCGCCGGACGCGTTGTCATGCAAGATTTGCCGCGTATTGATAAAGCCATTGCCGATCACGAACTTGAAAAAAATTCGGTTTTGCTTGATTTAATTAAAACCTTAAAATCTACCGGCGGAGCTTGCCACTTAATGGGTTTGATGTCGCCGGGCGGCGTTCACTCGCACCAAAATCATATTGTGGCGCTGGCTCGTATTTTAAATGATAACGGCATTAAAGTTAATGTTCATGCCTTTTTAGACGGACGCGACACTCCGCCGACTTCTGCCGCCGATTTTCTACAAGAATTTAATAATGCCGTTAAAGATATGGCTAATGTTAAAATTGTTACTTTGTCGGGTCGTTTTTATGCCATGGATCGCGACAAGCGTTGGGATAGAGTTGAAAACGCTTATAACAACATTGTTTCGGCAACCGGCAAGCGCTATGCCACGGTTGATGAGGCAATTAAAGCTTCTTATGCCGCCGGCGTTAATGATGAATTTGTTGTGCCGTGTGTAATTGGTGATTATCAGGGCGCTAAAGACGGTGACGCCGTGCTGATGGCTAACTTCAGAGCTGATCGCGCGCGTGAAATTTTGTATGCGCTTTCAGATTCTGAATTTACCGGATTCGCTCGTCAAAAAACGGTTAAATTTGCAATTTCCGTCGGTATGGCTGAATATTCCGTTGACCACAACCGTTTTATGAAAACTTTGTTTGCGCCTGAGGCTTTAACTCACATTTTCGGCGAGGTTGTGTCAGAGCATGGTTTAACCCAACTGCGTATTGCCGAAACCGAAAAGTACGCGCATGTAACCTTTTTCTTTAACGGCGGCGAAGAACGCGAGTTTAAAGGCGAAAGCCGCATTTTAATTCCGAGTCCGAAAGTTGCCACTTATGATCTTAAACCGGAAATGAGCGTTTATGAAGTTACTGAAAAATTGGTTGACGCTATTGAAAATAAGCGCTTTGACGTAATTATTTGTAATTTTGCCAATGGTGATATGGTCGGACACACCGGAATTATGCCGGCGGCGTTAAAAGCGGTTGCCGCAGTTGATGATTGCTTGGGCAAAGTTATGAAAGCTATTAAAGACTCCGGCGGTGTGTTATTTGTAACCGCCGACCACGGCAATGTTGAAAAAATGGTAGACGAAACCACCGGTCAACCTTACACCGCCCACACCGTAGGCAAGGTTCAGGCGGTATTATATAACGCACCGGCTGAAGTTAAAGGCTTGAAAAACGGCAGATTAGCCGATGTTTCGCCAACATTGCTTGACTTGCTGCATATCAGGCAACCGCAAGAGATGACCGGAAAATCGTTGTTGGAAAAATAAGCAAATGAAAACACTGGCGGCATACATCGTAACTATACAGTGCCTTTTAATGGCGCAGACAGTTGTTGCCGCCCCTGTTTCAAGCGGAGATGTTACAGCGGCGGAGCAAAAAGCTCAAGCTCGCCAAATGGAATATAAAAAATTACAGGCGCAGGCGGTGCAAATCAGCATTGAGCTTGCCAATGTAAACAAAAAGATGATAAAAGCCGCTAAGCAGTTGCAAGATGAAGAAGAAAAAACCACCAAAACCGAGGCAGAATTAAAGCTTTTGGAAGCCAAACTGCAGGTTGCGCAAGAAGAGTTTAATCAGGAATACGGTAATTTGGCGCAAACTTTGGCGGCGTTGCAAAATTTAGCTTTGCACCCGACAGAATCATTATTAATGCAACCGCTTTCGCCGGTTGACGTTATCCGCAGCGCTATTTTAATGCGCGAGAGTGTGCCTTTCTTAAATGACAAAGCTGCCAAAATTAAAACTGATTTAGATAATATTTCCAAGCAAAAACAACAGCATGAGGCTAAGCTGGCAGAATTGGCAAAGCACAAAAAATCTTTGCAGACACAGCAAAAATCTTTAAAGCAAATGTCGGCGCAAAAGGCGGCAATGCGTAAAAAAATTGAAGGTAAAAGCCAAAAAACACAGGCGGAAGCGATTAAGTTGGCGCAAGAGGCCTCAGATTTGCGCGATTTAATGGAAAAACTGGAGCGCGATAAGGAGCTTAAACACCGCCGGCAAGAAGAAATTAAGCGCGCCGCCCGCGAGCGTGAAGAGCAACGCCGCTTGGAAGAAGAGCAAAAACGCCGGATTGCCGCCGGTAAAGGCAGCGGTTTGCAAACCGAAAGCGGTGAAGATTATTCAGCTTCTGAATCAGACTTGATAAATATAAAAGCTCAGAGTATAAATAATCAGGAAATTAATTTTGCCGGAGTTCGCGGCAAGCTTACTAAGCCGGTCCGCGGACAGGTGGTAACCTCATACGGGCAAGAGCTTTCTAAGGGCGTAACTTCTAAAGGTATGGTGATAAAAACTCGTCCGTCGGCGCAGGTTATTGCCCCGTATGACGGCTCAATCATTTTTGCCGGACCTTTTAAAGGGTATGGCAACTTAATTATTATTGAGCACGGCGAAGATTATATGTCTTTGTTGGCCGGATTAAGTGCGATTGACTCGCAAATCGGGCAAATGGTGCTTGCCGGTGAGCCGGTCGGGACTATGCCTGACGCCGATACCGCCAAATTATATATTGAAATTCGCAAAAACCGCAAGCCGGTAAATCCGGCGCCGTGGTTTGCCAGATAACAAATTTTTTATGAAATGGAAAACAAGATGTTGAAAAAGTTTATTTTGATTTTAGCGATTGTTCTTATGAACGTAAACGTAAATGCCGCGCCTAAAAAAGAATCAGAGCCTGATACCTACGAAATGCTTAATCTGTTCGGCGAGGTTATGGAGCGCGCTAAAATATCGTATGTTGAAGAAGTTTCGGATAAAAAATTAATTGAGGCGGCAATTAACGGTATGCTTACTTCATTAGACCCGCACAGCAGCTATCTTGATACGGAAAGTTTTGCCTATATGAGCGAGCAGACCCGCGGCAAATTCGGTGGATTGGGGATTGAAGTTACTATGGATAACGGACTTGTGATGGTAGTTTCGCCGATTGATGATACGCCCGCCGCCAAAGCAGGTTTTAAAAGCGGCGATTACATCACTCATATTGACGGGCAAACCGTTATCGGCTTAACCTTAAACGAGGCGGTTGCCAAAATGCGCGGCAAAATCGGTACTAAAGTAAAATTATCAGTGCGTCGCGCCAATGCCAAACCGTTTGAGGTCACCTTAAAACGTGAAGAAATTAAAATCCATTCGGTTAAAACCGAAATTAAAAATGATGACATTTTGTATATCAGAATTTCATCATTTGCCGAAGAAAATGACAAAGAAATCACCAAAGCGGTAAAAGACGCGCAGAAAAAGCTTAAAAACAAACTCGCTGGTATTGTCATTGACGTGCGCAACAATCCCGGAGGCTTGCTTGATCAAGCGGTTGCGGTTGCGGACTTGTTCTTGGATAAAGGCGAGATTGTTTCCACCCGCTCTCGCAATGAAGAAGATACCGTAAAATATACGGCGCAAACCGGCGATATTGCCGTTGGACTGCCGATTGTAGTTGTTATCAATGAAGGTTCTGCCTCTGCCTCTGAAATTGTTGCCGGTGCTTTGCAAGATCATCACCGCGCTATTGTCATCGGTGAAAAATCATTCGGTAAAGGCTCTGTGCAAACAGTTATCCCGCTTGGCGAATATGGCGCCATGCGCATTACCACGGCTCGTTATTACACTCCGTCCGGACATTCTATTCAGGCCAAGGGTATTGAGCCGGATATTTTGGTTAAGCAGGCTAAGCTTGAAGAGATTGAATCGTACGGACTTAACATCAAAGAGGCGGAATTAAAAGGCGCTCTTAAAAATGAAGAAGATAATAAAAAAGCAAAATCAGGTTCTGAAAACAAATCGGAAAACAAAGAAGAAATTGCCGATTATCAATTAATTCGTGCGCTTGATTTGGTTAAAGCCCTAAATTTGTACAGCGTTCCTCAAAATGAAAAAGCCGTAACGGAGAGCAAATAAAATGCCAAATTATCGCCAATGCGCCGGCATTATTCTTTTTAATCGCAGCAAACAGGTTTTGCTTTGCGCCCGCAATGATAAAAAGAGTAATTGTTGGCAGTTTCCGCAAGGCGGCATTAATGAGGGCGAATCTCCTGCCGCCGCGGCATTGCGAGAGCTTAACGAGGAAACTTCCGTAACTTCCGCTAAGGTGGTATATAGCCTGCCGGAAGGGCTGTGCTATAATTTTCCTGACGCGGTGCGCCGCAAACTGCTGAGCCGCGGTATTGTCAGCAATGGGCAGAATATGTATTGGAATCTGCTTTATTTTTATGGTGATGATTCGGAAATTAACCTTAACACTGCTGAACCGGAATTTAAAAGCTGGCGGTGGGCAAATATTGATGAGGCAGTTGCTGAAATTGTTGCCTTTAAGCGTGCAGTCTATAAAAAAGCGGTGCAACAATTAAAACCGATTATGGAAAATTATCAGCCGTATTAAAAACCTCAGCTTTTAAAGCTGAGGTTTTTTGTTATTAAATCAATATAGTTTATGCTGGAACAATCATCATGGTCATCTGTCTGCCTTCAAGTTTAGGAGCAGAATCAACTTTCCCGACCAAATCTAAGTCGTCAATAATCTTGTTCAAAATTTCTTTGCCTAAATCATTGGCGCTCATTTCACGACCCTTAAAGCGCATCGTAAATTTAACTTTATCGCCTTGAGCCAAAAACTTTTTGGCTTGTTTTATTTTAACTTCATAATCATGCGTATCAATTGCCGGACGAATTTTAAGTTCTTTAATGTTCACCACTTTCTGGTTCTTTTTAGCTTCATTTTTGCGCTTTTGAACTTCATACTTATATTTTCCAAAGTCAAGAACTTTGCAAACCGGCGGGTTAGCCTGCGGCGAAATTTCAATTAAGTCAAAACCGGCTTCAGCTGCAATCTGCAATGCTTCTCTGATTGAAACAACGCCGCGATTCTCTCCGGTTTCATCAATTAAACGAACTTGTTTAGCCTTAATGGCTTCATTAATGCGCGGTCCGTCGCTCTCGCGTACTGGCGCATTGGTATTTTCAATAGCTATGTTTTCCTCCATATAAAATTGATACGCGTTTTATTAAAACATATATAGATT
>JAJWCP010000093.1 GCA_021617435.1 Pseudomonadota bacterium | reverse complement strand
GTATTAAGAATTTTATCACAAGAAGGTAAGAAATTGCACCGTGTTTGTTTATTTATAAACGGCACGGTGCTTTTTTTAGCCCGATAATTAATTGAAAATTTAACATTTTGTGGTATTAACAATCACAATTATGTCATTTAAATCAATAAAAGGGTTAAAAAATGGAAACACAAGCGCTTTCTGATGCCGTCAACACCGCGGCAAATCAAATGTCTATGTGGGATTTGGTGTGGGCTTCCGACACGGTTACCAAAGTTGTGATGATTGGCTTAATTGCCGCCTCAGTTTGGTCGTGGACAATCATTTTTGAAAAATTTTCCACTTTGCGGCAGGTAAAACGCAATACCAAAAAGTTTGAAGAGGCTTTTTGGTCGGGCGGTTCGCTTGACCGCTTGTATGACGCCATCGGCAACCACCCGCGCGACCCGATGTCGGCAATGTTTATGGCTGCCATGAAGGAATGGCGCCGCTCCAATATCATGAAGTCTAAAACCGACCGCGGCTTGCGCGGCGCATCGCTCCAACAGCGCGTTGAAAAAGCCATGATGGTGGCGATGGATAAAGAACTTGACGATATGGACAATCGCTTGGGCTTTTTGGCATCAACCGGTTCCGTTGCTCCGCTTGTCGGTTTGTTCGGTACGGTTTGGGGCATTATTAACAGTTTTAACGCCATTGCCGCAACCCAGAGTAATTCTCTTTCCGCCATGGCTCCCGGTATTGCCGAAGCTTTGTTTACCACCGCATTCGGCTTAATTGCCGCTATTCCGGCGGTGGTTACCTACAACATGATTACCACCGATGTTGACCGCTATGCCAAACGGCTTGAAAACTTTATTGCCGAATTTTCAACCATTTTATCGCGTGAAATTGATGATACCACCTTAAAAGCCGAAATGGCAGGTGAATAACGGAGAACAACTCATGATGTACAATTCTCGCTATTCATCAGGACGTCACCCGAGTCGCCGCAACGCCGATATTAACATTACTAATTTAATGGATGTAATGATGGTTTTGTTGGTGGTGTTTATGGTTGCTGCTCCGCTCATGACTTCAGGCATTGCGCTTGATTTACCTAAAGTCGGCGGAAAAGCGTTAGAAGGCAAAGAAACCTCAATCAATATCAGCGTTGATAAAGACGGATACTATTATATCGGTAAAACGGAAATTCCGGCTGATAAAATTGTGGCTAAAGTTAAGGCGATTCGCAGCGAGAACGCCGATACCTCCGTTACAATTTCCGGTGATACCATGTCAGAATACGGCAGAGTTATAAATCTGATGGCGTTGTTAAAAGAGGCGGGGATAGATAAAGTCGGTCTTAAAACCGAGGCTCGTCCGCTTGTTAAGGAGAAATAGGCGTACGCTATGAACAAACGCTATCTTTACATGTCAATTGCCTTGCATATAACGGTTTTTCTGCTTTTAGTGCTGGATTTGCCGTTTTTCGGGCATGCCAAGATAGAAACCGGACAAGCTCCGATTATTGTTGACTTAAAAGATGTTAAACTTGCCGAGATGACCAACTTGCCGCCTAAAGCTGTTTTCGGTAAAGAAGATAAAAAAGCTACCGCGCCGGAAAAAAAGCCTGCTCCAAACTGGACTCACGAAGAGGCAAAAGCCCCTGAACTTCCGCCATTGCCGGAAGAAACTAAAGCAGAAGAGCCCAAAAAAGACTTTTTAGATACTACTCCGCCTGAGCCTGAGAAACCGGCTCCTAAACCGGATACTAAGCCTAAACCTAAGCCTGCTCCTAAACCGGCGCCCAAACCGGCTCCTAAACCGGCTCCTAAACCGCAGTCTAAACCCAAACCGAAACCGGCGCCAAAACCTGCCGATAAAACTCCGCCGGCGCCTAAGCATGTTTCTAAGCCTAATACCAAACAGCCGACTCAAAACAAAACAATTGCCAATCCGTTAAAGAGCTTAATGGATTCGGTCAGCAGTATGGAAAAAGAAATCGGCGAGACCGCGTCACCGGCGGTAATTAAAGAAGGTACTGCCGTTGCCAATATGGGCATTGAGGGAGGCACCGGCGGCTCCTATTTCAGCGAACTGACCATTACTGAAACCGACGCTATCGGTGGATATTTGCGCGAATGTTGGAATCTTGATCCAGGAGCGCAAGGCATTGAGGGTATGATAATTGAAGTCAGAGCTATCTTAAACCGAGACGGAACGGTTCGCGATGCTCAAATCGTAAATTCATCGCGCATGAGTTCTGATCCGCACTTCAGAGCTATTGCCGAAAGCGCCCGCCGCGCAATTTGGTCGTGCCAAAACAAAAACGGCGTAAATATTTATAAAGTGTTTGCTGAAAAGTATCCTGATAAGTATGACAAATGGAAATCAATTTTGGTACGCTTTAATCCTATGGACGCAACTGTGCAGTAAAACAGGAGGAAATATGAAAAAAGTTATTTATGCTTTGTTGATGGTTTTAATGTTTGGCGGATGCGTAAGCACTGAAGTCTACAAGCTTAAATATAATAACAATGGGCAAACTCTGGAACTCTCGTTAGGCGATTCTGTTAATATTGAATTGCCTGAAAACCCCACCACCGGATATTCATGGGCGTTTTTCACAACACCGGAGCCGCAAAATATTATCACCAATATCACTGAGAGTTATCGTCAGGAGAATACCGGTGACGGTATGGTCGGAGTTGGCGGCGTTAAAACCTATTCCTTCCGCGCCACTCACCCCGGAAGAGTTGTTATCACCGGTTATTATTATCGCCCGTGGGACAGCATGACGGAAAATTATGTTTCAAAAGTTGTTTATAATATTGTGGTTAAATATCCGCTGATTTATAAAGGAGAATAAGTATGGAAACCCGCATAGCTTTACTTGCTGTTTTGGTAAAAAATCAGGATAGCGTTGAAAAACTTAATGCCTTGTTGCATGAATACCGCGCTTATATTGTCGGTCGTATGGGAATTCCGTATAAGCAAAAACAAGTGGCGATTATCAGCATTGCGCTTGACGCTCCGCAAGATATCATTTCGGCACTGTCCGGCAAAATAGGCGCTTTGGAAGGAGTTAGCAGCAAAACGGTTTTTGCTTAAAACAAAAAGCTTGCCAAACTCAGGCAAAGGTTTTATGTTCGCATTATGTTTAACTGACGGGGAAGGTTTTTCTGACCCATAAGAAAGGAAATGTTATGTATAATCCCAAATCGCTCAAGGCGGAAGAGTTTATTTGCCATGATGAAGTGCTCGCAACCTTGGCTTATGCCGAGGCTAACAAGCATAATCAGGAATTAATCAATCAAATAATTACCAAGGCTGAATTGCGCAAAGGCTTAACCCACCGTGAAGCGTCGGTTTTGCTTGCCTGTGATTTACCGGAACAAAACGCTGAAATTTTTACCCTTGCCGAGCAATTTAAAAAAGATTTTTACGGCAACCGCATAGTTTTGTTTGCCCCGCTTTATCTTTCCAATTATTGCGTAAACGGTTGCACTTATTGTCCGTATCATGCCAAAAACAAACATATTATGCGCAAAAAACTTACTCAAGAAGAGGTTAAGGCAGAGGTTGTTGCACTGCAGGACATGGGACATAAACGTTTGGCGATTGAAGCCGGTGAAGACCCGATTAACAACCCGATTGAATATATTTTAGACTGCATTAAAACCATTTATTCGGTAAAGCACAAAAACGGAGCGATTCGCCGCGTAAATGTTAATATTGCCGCCACCACGGTTGAAAATTATCGCAAACTGAAAGAAGCAGGTATCGGAACATATATTTTGTTTCAAGAAACATATAATAAAGAGTCGTATGAAAAACTACACCCGACCGGACCTAAGCACAACTACGCCTACCATACTGAGGCTATGGATAGAGCCATGGAAGGCGGCATTGACGATGTCGGACTTGGCGTTTTGTTTGGGCTTGAGGGCTATAAATATGAATTTGCCGCACTTTTGATGCATGCCGAGCACTTGGAAGCAGTGCACGGTGTCGGCCCGCACACTATTTCATTTCCGCGTATTAAGCGCGCCGATGATATTGACCCTAATGCTTTTGACAACGGCATTGATGATGATGTTTTTGCTAAAATTATTGCCTGTGTTCGCATTTCAACGCCTTATACCGGTATGATTATTTCAACTCGTGAGAGCGAGGCTTGTCGCAGTCGGGTTATTCATTACGGAATTTCGCAAATTTCCGGCGCATCGCGTACCAGTGTGGGCGGATATACCAATATAACCCGCGAGCATGACACTGAACAATTTGATGTTTCCGACCAACGCACTTTAGATGAGGTTGTGCGTTGGCTTTTGAGCATGGGTTATATCCCTAGTTTTTGCACCGCATGTTATCGCGAAGGACGCACCGGCGACCGCTTTATGGAATTGTGTAAAAAAATGCAGATTCTTAACTGCTGCCACCCTAACGCTTTAATGACTTTGCAGGAGTTTTTGCAAGATTATGCCTCTGCCGAAACTAAAAAATTAGGCGAGGAGATAATTAATAAAGAACTTGCCAATATTAAAAGCGATAAAGTTCGGCAAATTACAATAGCAAATCTTGCTAAAATTAAACAAGGCGAGCGCGATTTCAGATTTTAAGCAAAATAAAAGCCCGATAACAAATTTGCTGTCGGGCTTTTGCTTTTATTCAGCCTGTGCAGAGCTTTCGCTTGCTTGCTGTTCATCATCATTATCCGGTATCAGGATAATAAAGTTGTTGCCTTGCAAAATATAATCTTTGGCAACGTCAGATAAACGAATATCCAAAGAATGGTTTGGCAATAATATAAAAGTATTACCGAGCGGAAACGGTTGATTATTAAGATAAGATGCGCCCACCACATATTTTGCCTGTTTATCCGTATCGTTAGTAATGCTGAAACTTATTGATACATCGCTGCTGCCGTATAAAGCTTGTTTAATTTGCTCTGTAACATCGTTCGGAATATGTATGCCGAGCGCGCCCGTGCCGTCACTTAACAATGAAATTCCATCAGAAGCAGTTTCAACATCGTGTTTAACGTTAATTTTAATGTTAAATTCGGCATATGAGTTCATTTCTTTGGTGTAGCACTGAACATATTCGGCAGAAGGTATAATGCCTTTAATTTTTGTGCGAACTTCGGTTAATGATTCGGAAGGTATGCGAGAATCTTCATAACTTGCGCAGGCTGAAACTTCAACCGCAATCGTACCGGTTACATTTTGCGTTTCAGCCGATAATAATTCGCTGATTTTAACCGGTATATCAAGCTCCATTTCACAAGCAGAGAGCATTAAACACAAAGCGCTTAGTAATGATAATTTTTTCATGGTTTTTTCCTTAAAATATTAACTTATGCCTAAATAAGAACACAATGTCTCTTAAAAGCAAATATTTTTTACCACCCATGCACATTTATGTCGTAAATGATGCTTATGGTTCTGAAATAAATTAATAGTTTATAGGAAAGACAAAGATAGTTGCGTCACCAAAGCTTAATAC
>JAJWCP010000092.1 GCA_021617435.1 Pseudomonadota bacterium | reverse complement strand
CATATTAAACGTTTGTTTTTTCTGTTACAAAATACATAAATTAAATCTAACTTTCAGTATTATATTTCACCACCCCGTCGGCGTTCCGCCGCCACCCCTCCTCAGGATGGGAATTTTAAAAAACATGCACCACCCACTATCACGACAAGCCGCTAATCGTCCGGAGAAATAAAAAGATACGCAGAAAGCCTTGTTCAGTACAAAAGTTCGGATATTGAGCCAGATACGCAGAACCCATTATCACGACAAGCCGCTAATCGTCCGGAGAAATAAAAAGATACGCAGAAAGCCTTGTTCAGTACAAAAGTTCGGATATTGAGCCAGATACGCAGAACCCATTATCACGACAAGCCGCTAATCGTCCGGAGAAATAAAAAGATACACAGAGCGCCTTGTTACATTTAGCCGCAAAAAAGTTCGGATATTGAGTCAGATACGCAGAACCCATTATCACGACAAGCCGCTAATCGTCCGGAGAATTAGACATATACAAAGAGCGCCTTGTTACATTTAGCCGCAAAAAAGTTCGGATATTGAGTCAGATACAAAGAACCCTCTGTTGTGCGGTGTACTAATAGTTACATAAACAACAGAGGGCTCAAGTAGATGACCAATAGACGAACTTTTTAGAAGTGGTCGTCACATTTTTTAATCAACTCTTCAATATTCTCCGGCGGCCAACCAGGGGTGTCCATACCAAGGTGAATGCCCATTTTAGCCAATACCTCTTTGATTTCATTCAAAGACTTACGACCAAAGTTCGGTGTGCGAAGCATTTCGGCTTCAGTTTTCTGAACAAGGTCACCGATATAAACGATGTTATCATTTTTAAGGCAGTTAGCAGAACGAACTGAAAGTTCAAGCTCTTCAACTTTCTTAAGCAAATTGCGGTTAAACGGCAATTCTTCCTTAACATCTTCAACTTCATTTTCCGGTTCATCAAAGTTAATGAACGGTTTGAGTTGGTCTTGCAAAATACGAGCCGCAAAAGCAACTGCGTCTTCCGGAGTAACCACGCCGTTGGTTTCAACAATCATAGTCAGTTTATCATAGTCGGTAATTTGACCGACACGGGTGTTTTCAACTTTATATGAAACTTTTTTAACCGGTGAAAAAATAGAATCAACGGCAATTAAACCAATCGGCGCGTCAGCCGGTTTGTTTTGACTTGCCGGAACATAACCTTTACCGGTATCAACGGTCAATTCCATAGAAATTTTTGCACCTGCATCCAAGTTACAAATAACATGGTCTGGGTTCATAATTTCAACATCATGACCGGTTTCAATCATAGCTGCGGTAACCGTGCACGGACCTTCAGCATTAAGTGTCATAATTTTTTGACCTTCATTGTGAACGGCAACAGCCAAGCCCTTAACGTTCAAAACAATGTCGGTAACATCTTCCCGTACGCCCGGAATAACTGAAAATTCAAGCAACACGCCGTCAATTTTGATAGCTGTTACAGCGCCGCCCTGTAATGATGAAAGCAAAACTCTTCTCAAGGCATTGCCCAAAGTCAAGCCGAAACCTCTCTCCAGGGGTTCTACCACTATCTTAGCTTTATTTCCGCCTTCGCCGGAAGTAACTTCTAAATTAGTTGGTTTAATAAGTTCTTGCCAATTCTTTTGAATCACCGGTATACCCTCTTTCTTGTTTATATGCATATATTATAAAAAACACGGACAGCGGAGACTCCTAAAAGCCTCCGCTTATAGAAACTTATATTAAACGCGACGTCTCTTTCTCAAACGGCAACCATTGTGCGGGATTGGAGTAACATCACGGATTGAAGTTATGGTAAAGCCGATAACCTGCAAAGCTCTGATTGCTGATTCTCTGCCTGAACCCGGACCTTTAACTTCAACTTCCAAAGTTTTCATACCACTTTCCTGAGCTTTTTTGCCTGCTTCTTCAGCTGCAACCTGAGCAGCGTACGGAGTAGATTTACGGGAACCTTTAAAGCCCTGAGCGCCTGATGTAGACCAAGCAACAGTATTCCCTTGTGCGTCAGTAATGGTTATTCTTGTATTGTTAAACGTAGAATTCACATGCGCTACGCCAGATGTGATATTCTTTTTTTCTTTTTTCTTAACACGTTGTGTAACTGCTTTTGCCATTGCTACCTCTCATTATTTCTTCTTATTGGCAACAGTTTTACGTTTACCTTTACGGGTACGAGCATTTTGTTTAGTGCTCTGACCACGAACCGGCAAACCTTTACGATGCCTTAAACCTCTGTAACATCCCAAGTCCATAAGTCTTTTGATGTTAACGCCGACTTCGCGACGAAGTTCGCCTTCCACAACGTAACCTTTATCAATTACGTCACGAAGTTTAGCAACATCTTCATCGCTTAAATCTTGTACGCGACGGTCAACAGAAATACCTGATTTTGCACAAATATCTTGAGCAGTTTTTCTTCCGATACCGAAAATATAAGTCAGTGCGATCTCAATTCTTTTGGCACTCGGAATATTTACGCCAGCTATACGAGCCAAATTAACTCTCCATTTTCTAATTAATTAAAACATTTAAAAAGTTGATCACCACTTTTCAAAATTAA
Source organism: Pseudomonadota bacterium (assembly GCA_021617435.1). Lineage (GTDB taxonomy): Bacteria > Pseudomonadota > Alphaproteobacteria > RF32 > CAG-239 > CAAFZY01. The sequence continues at coordinate 2,915 of JAJWCP010000092.1, read as the reverse complement.
GCGGATTATATTCTAATATTTATCAGAGTCAAGAGCATTTTAACAAAAAAATTACTTTTTTGCTAAAAAATCTTACTCTTCGGTTTTGGCGGGGGCAAGCTTCAAGACTTTGGCGATTTTTTGCGCCGTTGCCTCAATGGTTCCTGTTCCGTCAACGCAACTAAGCAACCCTTTCTTTTCAAAATACGGGATTGTCGGATAAGTAAGCGAACGATAATTAATCAAACGATTTTGCACCGTCGTGCGATTATCGTCTGCCCGCCTTGAAAATTCAGTTCCGCCGCAAACATCGCAAACGCCGTAAATTTTGGGCTTTTGAAACTTATCATGATAACCCTGCCCGCACTTCATGCAGCTATAACGACCAAGAATACGTTCCATGATAATTTCATCAGGGACCTGAATTTCAATAACACTGTTAAGCGTGATGCCTTTTTCTTGTAAGATACTTTCAAGCACTTCAGCCTGAGGTAAGGTACGCGGAAACCCGTCAAGGACAAAGCCGTTTTTGCAATCGCTTTCGCCGATACGGGCCGATACCATTCTGATAATCATTTCATCGGTAGCAAATTCGCCTCTGTCAAGCGCCGCTTTAAGCTCGCGCCCCAAAGGAGTATCTTTTGCCGCCTCTGCGCGCAACATTTCGCCGGTTGAAAGATGGCAAATATGCGCTCTTTCCTTTAAAATTCGGGCTTGCGTGCCTTTACCGCAGCCGGGGGCTCCGGTAAAGACCACATGCAAACCATTTCCGTTTTTATCCATGACTATTTTCTTTTGTTATGAATCAAAGCCGCTTTTTTAATCAATCCCTCATACTGATAAGCAATCAGATGAGATTGAACCTGCGTCATAAAGTCCATGGTGACCTGAACCACGATGAGCAAAGTTGTGCCGCCCAAAACAAACGGAACCGACAACTTAGAAATCAAAACTTCAGGCAAAATGCACAATGCGGTTAAATACATTGCGCCGATAACGGTTAAACGAGTGATAACATAGTCAAGATACTCAGCGGTGTTTTTACCCGGACGAATACCAGCAATAAAACCGCCGTGTTTTTTCAAATTATCGGCTGTTTCTTCAGGGTTAAATACCACAGCGGTATAAAAGAACGAGAAGAACACAATCAAAAACGCATATAACGCTAAATAAAGCGGTTGACCGTGACCAAGCCACTGGCTCATAGTCTGCGCCCAAGACGGACCGTTCTGAGCCGAAAGGTTAGCAATGGTAATCGGCAGCAACAACAAAGAGCTGGCAAAAATCGGAGGAATAACGCCGGTCGGGTTAATTTTAAGCGGCAAGTGCGAGCTTTCAGCGGCAGTCATGCGCATACCCATCTGGCGCTTAGGATACTGAATGATAATTTTGCGTTGAGCGCGTTCAACAAAAACAATAATGTAAACCAACGCCAAAGCCATAATCATTAACAAAGCGATAACGCCCAATGACATTGAACCGATACGACCCAACTCAAACGTTTGTGCCAATGCGTTAGGAATATTGGCGATAATACCAACGGTAATGATAAGCGATGAGCCGTTGCCAACGCCGCGCGAGGTAATTTGATCGCCAAGCCATACCACAAACATAGTGCCGCCTACCAATGAAACAATTGTGGTAAACTTAAATACAAAACTCGGAATTACAACCGCAGAAACGCCTGAGGTGCCGGAGATACTTTCCAAGCCGACCGCGATACCGTAACCCTGAATAATGGTAATCAGCACAGTTAAAATTTTGGTATAATGCGTAACCTTACGATGTCCGGCTTCCCCTTCCTTTTTAAGCGCCGCCAATGACGGAATAACCGACTGACCGAGCTGAATAATAATGGAAGCCGAAATATACGGGAATATGTTAAGCGCAAAAATCGTCATACGCGATAACGCACCGCCGGAAAACATGTTAAACATTCCTAAAATACCGCCCGAATGTCTGGCAAAAACATCAGACAACACATTGGCGTCAATTCCGGGGAGAGGAATGAATGTTCCCAAGCGGAACACAATCAAAGCCAAAATCGTAAACCACAATCTTCTTTTGAGTTCGTCAGCTTTACTAAATGCGGACATATCCATACCTGCCGCCATTTTTTCTGCTAATGATACCATTTTTTTCTTCCTTATCAATTTAAAAACAAACAATCAGGGCGCAAAAAGCCCTTTTGGGGTTAATGTAATACACAAATTAAAAATTATTGCAACTATTTTATCTTTATCCTCAATTTTTATTCACAAGCGCTAAGTTTTGTTTTGCTCCAACTGCTTACCGCGCTCTTGCGCCAAATGTACCAACTTAGGGTCGGCACCCGCAATTTCACGGTATATTGCACCGGGCATAATGGCAAAATCCAAGGCGTTATTTAAAAATATGCGGTTATAAAGCCCTTTAGGGATTACAAACTTGCGGCAGCCTTCCAAAAACAAGTTATTAACCATCATGCCTGCCGAAAGTTCAAAATTACGCGCGCCGCTCAAATTAATTTCATCGCATTTCAGCGGCGGAATTTTGACCCCATTGGCCGAAGTTAAAATCAAGCTCGCAATTTTAGCGTCTTCATCTATGGAAACATCTGTTGCGTGGTCTAAAAAAATCCGCTCATATTTTCCGACCGGAATACTTGCCCGCACCGTTTCATTTAATATCAAAATTTGTATTTTTACCTTGGGCGCAATATAAAATCCTTTTGCGCGGCTTAAATCAACCCGTTCATAGGTATCCGCCTCAATTACCGCGCCGAAAGTATCTTGTAAACTAAGTTTCATATTTCCTCACTTATTATTCATCTATTATTTTGATATTTGCTCCTACTGTTGTTAGTTTGGTTACTATATTTTCATAACCTCTTAAAATATGTTCTATATTTGTTATGGTTGTTGTTCCTTTAGCAATCATTCCGGCAAGCAACATAG
>JAJWCP010000091.1 GCA_021617435.1 Pseudomonadota bacterium | reverse complement strand
CTCGCGTTTTTTTTTTGCAATATTTACGAGTCCGTGCTGTGCATAAGTTGTATTTGCTCCAAACGCGAGTATTTTGTCAGTTTGATATAGCTCTTGTTAATTGACAAAAAACAGATAATTTGCTACTATTAAACATTATAACAACATATGAGGCAAATTATGAGTAACACAAGTCAGCTTGATTCCATTTTATCCCGCCTTGGCGAGCACAATGTATCCGATAAAGAAATTGATGAGTTGGTGGCAACCGCCGATTCGTCTGCCAAAGATTCTAAAGATGCAGCTGTTCAAAACAAATTAAATGAAGTTCGCGCCAGAGCTTCCGCTAAAAAAGGTAACAAAGAAATTATCTATGATGAAAAGCCTGAAAAATCGCACTTAAAGGGTTTTTGTGGCGAAAAAGGTGCTTCCTTTGCTTATTCTGATGGCAAAAAAGGTGCTTATGTCGCTGATTTTAACTTTAATCCTGATGTTGCTAACGCTGAACCGCAAGGTAGTTTATATCACCTTAACCCGATTGAGTATCAACTCTACAAATTAAGAGCTCGCCTCGGATTTAAGACTACTCCCAAAAGAGAACCCGATTTGCAAACCAAAGGCGTAAACACTGATAATACTATCATGCAAAAAGCTTTGCATGAATGGAAAGCTGAGCGCGATAAACAACTCAAAAGCTTTAATTTACGCTATAGTCGGGATAATCAGAATTTAAACCGCTAAATAATTTCCGTTCCGATAAGAGAGGCGGCAATCGCTTGTGATGTATTGTCGCGAGCGTTTCTTTTTCCGTCGGTGAGAATATCATCGGCGGTTCTGTTATATAAATTTGAAAGGATAGCAATTAAAAAAATAATTTTATTTTTGCAGTTTGTATAAAGCTTTGCGGTCTTTGCGGCTCATTGACCACAAATTGCCTAAGCCGTTGACCGGCTGCACATCATATTTTCCGGCAAAATTAAAATTGCGGCTGAAAAATACGGAAGTTGCTTTAGTGTAAACATTCATCGGGCAAAATCCGTAAAAGTCAACTTGTAACAAGCCGGCTTGTTTTAATATGCTGATTGCTTTTTTATATTCCTCGCTGGTGTTTACTCTGTCGCTATCGTCCAAAATAATGATTCCGCCGTCATTTAAAGCTTTTAGCGCCGTGCTTACACATTCGGCGCGGCGTTTGCCGTCAACTACAATCACATCATATTTTTCATCGTTTTCAAAAATGGCATTTTCATAAATTTCGCCTTCATCGCGCCATCTTATATTTAAGTTCGGCTCTGAAAATTCTTGCTGCCATTTTTCAAACCACTGCGGATTATCTTCAATGCTGATTACTTGTTTGGCCTGCCTTGCCCAAAAGAGTGATGAATATCCGCAGCCGAACTCAAAAATTTTTTTATCGCGATAATCAAATTGCGATAAATATTCAATGGCGGGATAAGTGTACCACGGAATCGGATTGCCGTCGCGGTCAACGCAAACTTTTTCATCTATGGTGCGGGCAATGGCAAAATCTTTTTCCCACATTTCAATAAATTTTAAAAATTTTTCGCTTGGCAATTTATCCTCCGTTGAAAACCTGTATCAGCAACATATATCATATTTGCAAAAAGTAAAAACATTTTTTTTGGAGGTTGTAATGGGAGTTGTTGACAAAATAGCTCTGTGGCTGTTGATTATCGGCGGTCTTAATTGGGGCTTGGTCGGCTTGTTTGAATTTGATTTGGTGGCTGCTATATTCGGTCCGTTAAGTTTATTTAGCCGCATTATTTATATTTTAGTCGGACTTTCAGCAATTTGGCTTATTTATGCCGAGCTTTTGCCTGAAAATAAACCCGCTCAAAAATAAATAAAACCCCCTGAAAAGCAAAGTTTCAGGGGGTTTAACATTAACGGCGTTTAATGTCTTTATAAACTGAAAGTTTGTTTAATCCGGCCTTGGCGGAACACTCGGCTTTTCGCACAATCTGCTTGGCAAATTCCGCTTTTTTCTTTTCAGTATCCCATTCGGTGCCGTTGTGCGATGAGGCAAACAATATTCTGGCTGTATCTTTGGCATATTTTGGCAGCTTGCCAAAGTTTTCTTTATCCGCCTGCATAGCCTCAAAGCTTTCATATTGTTCAGAACGCACCATGTCTATCGCTTTTTGAATATGTTTGTTAACTGAACTCAAATCGTCCGGCAACGGATAATGCTTTCTGACCTGCTTCCCTTCTTTTTGCAGTGGCTTAATCTCTTGCGATTCCGGAACTTCTTGCGGCTCAGGCTTATTCTCCGGAGGTTCGGGTTTTATAATCGGAGCAACAACCAATACCGGTTTCGGCTCTTGCTCAACGGGTTTCGGCTCTTGCTCTACCGGCTTAGGAGTTTGTTTTATCGGTTTCGGCTCATTATGAACAATATTTACCGGCTTTTTCGTAGGCTTTTGTTTTATAACTACTCTGTCAGCCTTAGCTCCGGGGCGAAAACGATTTTTAGCGCCGCCGTCACGATGTGCCCAACCCACAATTCCGCATAAGGCGGTGGCGTAATCATAAACGGTTTTATAAACATCTACCATCACAACATGAACTTTATCAATAATTCCGTGAGGACGGGTTGTGTCGTATGAATATAAATCTTCCGAGCGAATGCCGACATCAGGAATTAAATGCCCCATTTTGTTGCCGTTTCCGGCGCCGATATGCAACGCAACCTGTTCCATAACCTGCACTTCGTCTTTATTAAGCGGTGCTGACGGGTTGTTTAAAAGGTGTTGCATAACATCACTGTATGTTGTGCGGTTTCCGGTATCAGGGTTTACATATCCCATAACATCGCCAAGCGTGCGACCGGAGCCGTCTTTCACTAATGTGTCGGGTGAGCCTAAACGTACGGCGTTTTCAAGTTTTGCCAAGTTTGTTTTGGCGGCGTCCGGCTCCCAATCGGTCATAGAATCTTGCACGTTTTTCAAAATGGTATCATAATTGCCTGACTTATGATAAACCGATTCAGATGGATTTAAGCCGTCGGCAGTGTAGCGTGCACCGTGATGAATGCCGTCGCTGTTGTTCCATGTTTCCGCTTTGGCATTAATGGCGTCATCATAACTCTTGCTATGGGTGATTTCAGGCTTTTGTCCGTCCGGAACTAAGCGTTCGGTCGGGCTGATGTTGTTAAGAGCGTGCATACGTCCCAACATTCCGGCACCCAAAGTTGCGGCGGCGGAACAAGCACCCATCGCCAAAGCCGAAAGGCGGCTGTGTCCTTTTAAGCGCATGTCTTTATACGGTTGCGCAAACCTAAGTCCGACGCCTAACCCGAACGAGCCGATTGCCGCGCCGGCCACCAATGTTTCAGGAGCATTTACTTTGGCAAATACCACGGCGGCGGCGCCTAAAGTGCTTGCGCCGATAGCAGCCAGAACCTTTTTATCTTTCAAAAATTTTTTCAAATTGTAGTGGCGGTCGCCGTTCGCTTTGGCCTCTTTGCGTTTAGCGATATATTGCAAAGTCGTAACTCCGATTCCTACCCCGACCGCGGTAATGGTTGCGGCGGTGGTGCTGACGGCAAGCGATGCGCCGCCGGTTGCCGCTATATTGGTAAATACGCGGGCTCCGGTATAAGCCAAACCGGCGCCTAAGGCCGTGCCGAACAAGTTGCGGCGCAATGACTGCCTGCGAACATTGTTGGCGGCGTTGTGTAGCGGTGCGCGGCGGTCAATTTGCTGCATTTGATCGGTAATAACCCCGCGGATAAATTCTGAATTATTGGCGCCGATTTTTTTACTTACGCGGTTGCAGTAAACTTCCGCATTGTTGGCTTGAACTTCCATAGCGGCAATATAGCCGGTGTCTGAAATAGCAAGCGGAACTTCCGGATTGTTCAGCTTATTCATAAATTCGGTTAAATATTTTTCTTTTTCCGGCTGAACAAACTTGCGCGGATTTTCTGCTACACCCGCAATTTTTTCTTCCGAGTTATAAATCGCAAACAACTTTTCGCCAATGCCGTTTTTAAACTTTTCCGTTAACTCTTCTTTGCTGATTTTATCATCAGCATTTAATTCCGTCATCAGTATGTCGTTTTTAACCAGTTGCAACACGGTTGCCAACCGGCTGTTCGGAATAACTTCAAGTCCTTCCCTCCAGGTATCTGATTTTGTGTCCGGATTTTTAGGGTCATAAAATTGCGGCAGATTGCCCTCAGTGCCCTTAAATTTAAAGCGAGAGAGCATTTGCAGGGTTTCCGCCCCTAAAGTTTGCTTATCGGGTTTAATATTATCCAAAACTTTTACGCATTGTCGGGCGCGGTCATTCATTTTAACCGCGGAATTGTATGGATTTTTGCCGTCCGGAATGTTCCAACGCTCGTCGTATGGCTTCATCAGCGTGTCTAAATCTTTAAGGCAGTTTTCATAAGTCTTAATATTGTTTTCAACCACTTGCAGAAGTTGAGCGCTTTGCTCGTCTTTTTTGGCGGCTTTGGTAAGCTTTTTCTTTTGCTCGTCAAGTTGTTTTAGGCGCAGGTTAAACATGCGGTTGTAGCCGTCATAAGCGTCGGCAACATTGGTGATGTCTAACAAAAAGTATCCGCGTTTTTGAATAAAGTCATCAGCCAAATTATTCATAACGTTAACGGTTTTGGCAAGTTTGGCTTGCACTTCCGTGTTTTTAGGCTCGTCTTTAACTCGCTGCGTCAAAACTTCATGAGCTTCGCAGGCAAGCTCCGGAGTTAAAACTCGTTCCTGATTGTTGTCTAACAGTTTGTTTGCTAAAACTTGTTTATATTGTTTGATATCTTTTACATTTTCCTCTGAATTTTCCAAAAACGCCCAGCTTTTTTGACTTTCTTTAACTTCCGCGGTTGGTTCAAACCCGCCGATATTGTTGTCAAATTCGGCTTTAATAATGGTTTTAACCTCAAGTAAAGCTTCCATACGCAGTTTGGCAAGTTTGTTGTCTTCTTGCAAATTATGGTCGCTGCGCAGCCGATTTTCAACAGCTGTGGAGTTGGTATCGGTTTGCGCGGCATTTTTGAGCGTTAATCCTGATTTTTGTTTTACGTCTTCAGCTGAAAGCTGCAAATCTTCAGTGTGCCATTCCACCACATTCACAAAAGCTTTATCCCAAGGCGCAATCGCGTCATATCGTATATTCGGGTAATAAACCGAGGCTAGTTCTTCGCATTTCTTTTTTGAGTTTTGCTTTTCAAGCTGTTGCAAAAATTCAGCGTCTTGTTTGTCAATGTCATTTTTTTTAATTTTGAATTTGTATATTAGAGCCTCAAGCTCATAATCGGGTAAAGAAGCTGCGTCAACGCCTTTGTATTCAGTTTTTAAAAACTCCAAAAAATCAGCGTTTTCCATAATTTTTGAACGATTGACCGGATATCTTGACATTGGGCTTCTCCCGTAAAATTATCTTACTTATTAAAATGTTAGCACAAAAGAAATAAAAGCGCAAATCTTTTTTGTCAAAAAATTAAGAATTTTAGAGTGCTTAGGTCTATTTGATGTTTTTTATGCTATGCTGATATCTTTAATTGGTTTTTGGCTGATGATAATGT
>JAJWCP010000090.1 GCA_021617435.1 Pseudomonadota bacterium | reverse complement strand
ATATAAAAGAAGCATGAGCTTAATTAAATTTTTTAGCGCAAAGAAAAAGGGATGCCATCGGCACCCCTTCTATTGTTAACTTGATTACTCGGCGAAAAAGCTCACCACGTAGTCAAGCACTTCGTTCTGGTCAGCATAGCCACCCCAGAAACCGCTTTGCGGCAGGTTTCCTCCAATCCAACCACCGAAGTGGCTGAATATTGGGTAACCTTGCTCGGTCTTGCGCCCTGTATTCTCACCCTGGAGCAGTTTACACAATTCTCCGTTGCCGAAGAAATTGCTCTCTCCATCTTTAGACAAGATTAGCAAGCGCTCCTCTTGTCCTGGTTTGAACAGACGGTCGCAGACCGGAGAGGACTTTGAGTGAGACATCCTAATTATCGTCACTCCGTATTTTAAGTGCGATGGGCAAATGCACAAATGCCGCTCTAACAGCATCTCGTTAAACGAGCGCGGAGCGCCGTATTTTTGCAACTATTTGGTCTTTCTGAAATCAGTTGTTTTACCGGCTTTGAAGTTATAAATCGGTTTTATTACTTTGACTATATCGGAGGTCGGTTGAATATTGTTTACAATATCTTCCATACTTTTATAGGCCATCAGGCATAATGCGAATTTTACTGCCTTTGACAAATTCTTGATCGCACAAAGTTTTAATTTGCTGTTGCGAAGTGTTATCCATCACTTCCGTAAAACTTTTGCGGTATTGTATTTGCCCTGTATTTCTATTATTTTTATTTCCTAATGGCTAAATTTATAATAAAAAGAGCCGGAGGAAATCCGGCTCTTAAAAGTTAAAGCGTTAAGCTTATTTGTTAAGCTGCGCGGCAACTTCTGCGGCAAAGTCTTCATCTTTTTTCTGCAAGCCTTCACCGAGTTTGAAGCAAACGTAATCAGTTAATTTGATGTCGGCGCCAAGTTCTTTAGCGGCATCGGCAATAACCTGTTTAACTTTTTTATCGGGATCCATAATATAAGCCTGTTCTTCCAATACAACTTCTTCATAGTATTTGCGAATACGGCCTTCAACCATTTTTTCAATGATGTTTTCAGGTTTTCCCGAAGCTTTTGCTTGCTCGGCAAAAATGCTCTTTTCATGAGCAACGGCTGCCGGATCAACATGAGCGATGTCTAAGAACAACGGAGCAGATGCGGCAATATGCATAGCAATGTGCTTGCCGAGTTCTTTTAATTTTTCTTTGTCGGCAGTTGATTCTAAGGCAACCAAAACGCCGATGCGACCTAAATTCGGACGCAGTGCGCTGTGAACATAAGATGCAACAACACCGTTGTTTACTTCCAAAACTTTGGCGCGTCTTAAATTCATATTCTCGCCGATTTTGGCAATCATATCAGTTAAACGTTCTTCAAAAGTTTTGCCGCATTTCGGGCAGTTGAAGTTTTTCATGTCGCAAACTTCGCCGTGGCAACGCAAAGCAACTTTGGCGGCGTCTTCAACATATTCTTGAAAAAGTTCATTTTTGGCGACGAAGTCAGTTTCGGAGTTAACCTCAACTACGGCGCCTTTGTTACCATCAACAGCAACCGAAACCAAACCTTCGGCAGCGATACGGCTGGCTTTTTTAGCAGCGGAAGCCAAACCTTTTTTGCGCAACCAGTCAACGGCTTGTTCCATGTTTCCGTTTGTTTCAACCAAAGCCTTTTTGCAGTCAAGCATACCTGCGCTGGTGCTTTCTCTTAATTCTTTAACCATAGCGGCTGTAATTTCTGCCATTGTTTATTCCTCTTGTAATGATTTTTAAGATACGGGCGGCAGATTTGAGTCGCCGCCCTGTTTAGGATATTTCCGATTGCTTATTCAGCAGCCGGAGCTTCTTCTTTAGCTTTTTTAGGAGCTCTTTTTCTAGCCGGTTTTTCTTCAGCCTGTTCTTCAGCTTCTTCAACTTTAACGCCGTGAGCGGCAATTTCAGCCTGCATACCGTCTAAAATAGCGGCAGAAACCAACTCGCAGTAAAGCGAAATAGCGCGAATGGCGTCATCGTTACCCGGAACAGGGTAGTCAACATCATTCGGGTTGGCGTTGGTATCGGTGATACCGATTACCGGAATGCCGAGCTTTTTGGCTTCTTTAATAGCCAGAGATTCACGAGGCGTGTCAATAACAAACAGCATATCCGGCTGACCGCCCATGTTCATAATACCGTTTAATGACATGGCGAGTTTTTCTTGTTCTTTTTTCAAGTTCAAGAGTTCTTTTTTGGTGTAGCCTTCAGTGGTGTTATTGGCAAACATATCGTTTAATTTTACCAAGCGGTTGATTGACTTGCAAACAGTCTTCCAGTTGGTAAGAGTACCACCCAACCAACGATGGTTGATGTAATACTGACCGCATCTTTCAGCGTTTTCTTTAACGATATCTTGAGCCTGTTTTTTAGTAGCAACGAACAAAACTTTACCACCGTTTGCGGCAACTTCACGAACAGCGTTTAAAGCCGTGTAAAGCATTGGGTAAGTCTTTTGCAAATCAATAATATGAATATTATCTTTTTTGCCATAGATGTAAGGAGCCATTTGCGGGTTCCAACGGCGGGCGTGATGTCCGAAGTGAACGCCGGCTTCAACGAGCTGACGTATAGTAAATGTAGGAAGAGTCATTTTTTAATCCTTCTTTTCCGGTTAAACCTCCGCAGACGCTGGCTTGTTAAGCACCGGAGCGAAATAAAAAATATTCCGCCTGTCTGCGTGTGAAATTATAAGGCCGCACCATCGCGACCTCGCGCGTATATTTAACATAAATCTATAAATTTGCAAGCGTTTTTTTGAGATATGAAGTTAAAATAATGTTTATTTTTTGCCTTTTGTGCTTGAGAATCGCGTAAAAAGCAGGTAAGTTACAGCTCATAAAAAAACAGCAGAGGGAAAAATGTCAGATTTATTTGAAACCACCACACCGGTAAAAACAGAATATTCAGCTCAAGATATTGAGGTTTTGGAAGGGCTTGAACCGGTTCGTCACCGCCCCGGAATGTATATCGGCGGCACTGATGAAACCGCTTTGCACCACTTGGTGGCGGAGATTTTGGATAACTCTATGGACGAGGCGGTGGCAGGGTATGCCAACCGTATTGACGTGTGTTTAAATGCCGATAACTCAGTTACCATTGCCGATAACGGGCGCGGTATTCCGGTTGACGAGCACCCTAAATATCCTGGAAAATCAGCGCTTGAAGTTATTATGACCACTTTACACTCCGGCGGTAAATTTTCAAACAGCGTTTACAAAGTTTCAGGCGGTTTGCACGGTGTGGGGCTTTCGGTGGTTAATGCTTTATCTGAAAATTTGGTGGTTGAAATCGCGCGTGATAAAAAACTTTATCGGCAGGTTTATTCAAAAGGGCGTCCGCAAACCGCGTTAGAGCTTGTCGGAAATGCACCGAATCGGCGCGGCACCAGCATTACTTTTAAACCGGATTCTGAGATTTTTAACGGCAGTTCTCAGTTTGAGCCGAACCGAATTTATCGGATGGCGCGTTCAAAGGCATTTTTGTTTAAGGGTATTCGTATTTTTTGGAAATGCGCGCCGGAGCTTATTCATGAAGGCGACGCCACTCCCTTAGAAGCGGAGCTTAATTTTCCGAACGGCTTGCGTGACTTTTTAAATTATCAAATCGGCAACCGCGCGACGGTAAACCGCACCATGTTTTCAGGCGACTCGGAATTGGCGCATGATGAAGGGCGCGTTGAGTGGGCGATTACATGGCCGGAAGATCAGAACGGATTTTGTTATTCATACTGCAACACAGTGGTAACCCCGCAGGGCGGAACACATGAACTCGGTTTTAAAAACGCGTTGCTCAAAGGCTTAAAAGAATATGCCGAGATGGCTAATGTTAAAAAAGCCGCCAATGTTACCGCCGACGATTTTTTAAGCGATGCGGCGATTATGCTCTCAGTATTTATTACCGATCCGCAATTTCAGGGGCAAACCAAAGATAAATTAACCTCGGTTAAGGCTACCCGTTTGGTAGAGCAGGCGGTTAAAGATTCATTTGACCACTGGCTTTCATCTGATTTGGAAAATGCTTCCGCTTTGCTTGAATATGTTATTGACCGCGCCGAACTCAGAAAAAAACGCAAAGAGGAAAAAGTTCAGCTACGCAAAACTCCGACCAAAAAGCTGCGTCTTCCCGGAAAGCTTGCCGATTGTTCGCAAGCCGCCGCCGAAAATACGGAAATTTTTATTGTAGAGGGAGATTCCGCAGGCGGTTCCGCTAAGCAAGGGCGCGACCGCATCACGCAGGCAATTTTGCCTCTGCGCGGTAAAATCTTAAACGTTGCCAGCGCGTCGCTTGAAAAAATTACGCAAAACCAAGAAATTAAAGATATGATTGAGGCTCTTGGTTGCGGCGTGAAAGAAAACTACAAAGAAGAAAATTTGCGCTATGAAAAAATAATTATCATGACCGATGCCGATGTTGACGGCGCGCACATTACTTCTTTGCTGATGACTTTCTTTTATCAGCATATGCCTCAGCTGATTGAAAACGGGCATTTATATATTGCGACTCCGCCGCTTTATAAAATTGTGGTCGGCGGTAAAAACTATTACGCATTGGACGATGCCGAAAAAGACAAGATTTTAAATAAAGTGGTTAAGGGTAACCAAAAGCCGGACATCAGCCGCTTTAAAGGTTTGGGCGAGATGAGCGCGCAACAGTTGAAAGAAACAACCATGGATAAAAATAACCGTATGCTGTTAAGGGTTGAAATTCCGAGCACCAATACCGAAGAAGGTCGTGAAGAAGCGTTTGAAACACGCCGCCGCGTTGAACAATTGATGGGTAAAAATCCGGAATTGCGCTTTAAGTTTATTATTGAGCGCGCTAAATTTGTTGATGATTTGGATATTTAATTATACATCACGGCAAGTGAACAACTGCCGCTTTTGCAGTTGTTGCAGAGCTTTGATATGGTGTCTAAGCTTAAATCACGCAGGCAGGTTACATATTTATTGCAAGCTTTATCGCCTTGTATAACTTCAGTGTGTGAATATGAACCGCTATTTTTATTAGATGTCCTTAATCCTGCTAAATCAGCGGAATTTTCTTTGGCGGCAATGACGATGTTTCGGCAGACTTCGGCACCGTCAGCGGTGGAATTGAATTCAAATTTTATTACACCGATATTATCTTGTCTTTGTGAGCCGTCAGAATAGGTCCATTTTGATTTTGACCAAACAACTCCGATTTTGTTTTTAAACCATATATCGCTTAATTCTGTTGTAGGATCATAAGCGTTACGTTGATAGACAATACCATCAGGGAGCAGATTCATTTTATATAGCAGTTGGTTGTAATAGGTGCTGTTGTCGCCGCTATGCTCCAGTTTATCTTTAATTGAAAGTACATTGTTAATCAGCATATTAACCGCCTGAGCGTGCTGATTTAGTTTATATTTCATCATCGCCTTAGAATAGCCGGCAATCGCCCCGACCGACAGCACGCCTACAATAGCCAAAACGCCAAGCATTTCCACCATGCTTCTTCCGGTGTAAACACTGTCATTATCGGGCTTGACCCGATAATCCAGGTTGGACAAATCAGCTACTTTATTTAACCTGGACTCTCCGATCAAGTCGGAGAGTGACAAAGAAGAGG
>JAJWCP010000089.1 GCA_021617435.1 Pseudomonadota bacterium | reverse complement strand
CAGCACGGACTCGTAAATATTGCAAAAAAAAAACGCGAGCTAAAATCTTCTCAAACTTAACTTTTTGAGAGGATTTTAATATGAAATCAGATTTTAGCCGCTCTTTACACCTTTTTCTGTCACACTCCGGTACAAAACGCGTATCTACTCCTTCCCTGTCACTCTCCGACGTAAAGCCTCAGTCCACCTCTATGTTGTCACCATCGGGCTTGACCCGATGGTCCAGGTCAAACCAAGTAGCAAATTGGCTCCACCTGGATTATCGGGTCAAGCCCGATAAAGACAGCTTATGCGCAGGTCGATCTATGGTGGAAATGCTCGGCGTTCTTGCTATCATCGGAGTTTTAAGCGTCGGGGCGATTGCCGGTTACTCAAAGGCTATGTTCAAATACAAGCTCAACAAGCATGCCGAAGCGGTTAATATGCTGATTAATAATTCACTTATGCTGAAAGACAAAGTCATCTCCGGCACAAACATGCCAAATATTTTAGAAAAGACCAATTCATTGCCGGACGGCATATATCGCTCCGGCTCTTGGTATTTATACGACCGCTATTTTAATGTTCCGATGTATATTTATTGGAACACAACCCCTTACGACGGCACATACGGCGGCATACAATTTAAATTTTCAGCATCATCAGAAGGACGCGAAATTTGCCGCAACATTGTAATTGCCGCCAAAGAAAACGCCGCCAATTTATGGCTGGTTGAAGTCGGTAAAAAAGATTCGCTTGATGAAACAGGTGAATATTATGTCGGACACTTATTTGGCGATGCTTTTTGCTCAGAAAAGCAAAGAAAATGTCTGCGTAATTTAGACTTAGATAGAATCGACAAGCTCTGCTCCCCCTGCGTTGTCGGCACTTGCAATATTTATACTTTATGGAAAAAATAAGCAAACTTGCAAGCAAGAGCCCATTATACGCAGACCAGAGAAACGCAGAGAATGTGGCTAATGCGCCGCAAGTTTTTTCTGCGGTGTACAAACCGCTACATAAGAAAAAAGTTACACGCAGATGACCATTATACGCAGACCCGAGAAACGCAGATAGTGAGGCAGATACGACGGGGTTTTGGAACGTGGTGTACAAATAGTTACATGAGTGACAAAACCCCTAGCAGATGCCCGCTAGACGCGTTTCTCTTAGGAGTCGCCGATTCGCAACGCCTCAATAAACGCCGATTGCGGCACCTCTACCTTGCCGAATTGACGCATACGCTGCTTGCCTTTTTTCTGCTTGTCCAGGAGTTTGCGTTTACGGGTTACATCGCCGCCGTAACATTTGGCGGTTACATCTTTGCGCAGGGCGGAGATGGTTTCGCGCGCAACCACGCGACCACCGATAGCCGCTTGTATCGGAATTTTAAATAAGTGTCTCGGAATTAAATCTTTTAAGCGCTCACAAATTTGCCGTCCGCGGGCTTCCGCCTCGCTGCGGTGACACAAAAACGCCAGGGCGTCAACCGGCTCTTCATTAATCAAAATTTGCACTTTAACCAAATCAGACTCTTGATAACCGGTAAGTTCATAGTCAAAGCTTGCGTATCCGCTGGTAATTGATTTTAAGCGATCATAAAAATCAAATACGATTTCATTAAGCGGGATACTGTATACCACCATTGCTCTGCTGCCGACATAAGTTAATTCATGCTGCTCGCCGCGACGCTCGGTACAAAGCTTTAACACCGCGCCCAAATAAGTATCCGGCACTAAAATCGTGGCTTTAACCATCGGCTCTTCAATAGCCTTTACTGTGCTTAAATCAGGCATATCCGCCGGATTGTGCAGCATGCGCACCTCGCCGTCCGACATATGCAGTTTGTAGGCAACCGATGGTGCGGTTGTAATAATATCTAAATCAAATTCTCTGCCGATTCGCTCCTGAATAATCTCCATGTGCAACAAGCCTAAAAATCCGCACCGGAAGCCAAGTCCCAGCGCCGCCGAATTTTCATTTTGATAATTGATGCTGGCGTCATTTAACTTCAGCTTGGCAAGCGCGTCTTTAAGCGCGTCGTATTGGCTGGAATCCACCGGAAAAATTGAGCAGAACACTACCGGAACTGAAGGCTTAAAACCGGCAAGCGGCTCCGCGCACGGATTGCGATTGTCGGTGATGGTATCGCCGATGTTGCAATCACTCACGCTTTTAATGCTCGCGGTAATAAAGCCGATTTCGCCGGCACTCAAACTTTCAACATCTTGCATTTTAGGCGTAAACACACCGACTTTATCAATGCTGTAAACTGCGCCATTAGACATCATGCGTATCGGCATTTTCTTTTTGAGCACGCCGTCTTTAATGCGCACCAAAATAATCACGCCCAAATATGAATCGTACCAACTGTCAATCAGCAGCGCTTTAAGTGGCGCGTTTTCATCGCCTTGCGGCGCGGGCAGACGATGCGCAATCGCCTCTAATAGCTCCGGCACGCCAAGTCCGGTTTTGCCGGAAGTTTCCACCGCGTCAGAGGCGTCAAGACCGATAACATCTTCAATTTGGCGTTTAACCCGCTCCGGATCGGCGGAAGGCAAATCAATTTTATTCAAAACCGGCACAATTTCATGATTATTTTCAATCGCTAAATATACATTCGCCAAAGTTTGCGCCTCCACACCCTGCGTGGCATCAACCACCAAAACAGAGCCTTCGCAAGAGGCAAGCGAGCGCGAAACTTCATATGAAAAGTCAACGTGTCCGGGGGTATCCATCAAATTAAACACATAGCTTTTACCGTCTTTTGCTTTGTAATTAAGCCGCACGGTTTGCGCCTTAATGGTAATGCCGCGCTCTTTTTCAATATCCATGGAGTCTAAAACCTGCTCCGTCATTTCGCGATGCGTTAAGCCGCCGCAATCTTCAATAATCCGGTCTGCCAAAGTAGATTTGCCATGGTCAATATGGGCAATAATCGCAAAGTTTCTGATAAGGTTTAAGTCTGTCATATTTATTATCCTTGTTTTATCTTACCCCCCATTGATAAATTAAATTTTTGTTTTAGGCAATATATTATTGAAAAAATTGTCAAGATATGTTTTAATAGTAAAAACTAAGGAGTACGCCCATGAAAAAAATGATTGATGTTGATTTCGGCTCATCACGCTATGATGAATTGGTTGAATTGCGTTATAAAGTTTTGCTTGAGCCTTTGGGGTTAAAATTTCTTGACTCATTCCGCGACAAAGAAGCTTCATACCTGCACATCGGTTGCATTGAAAATCTTGACGATAAGCTGGTCGGCGGTTTGATTTTGGCGCCGGTCAACGACCATGAAATCAGATTAATGCAGGTTGCGGTTGACCCCGTTTATCAGGGCGAAGGCATCGGACGGCAGCTCGTTAAATACGCTGAAACCAGAGCCAAAGAAGCAGGCTATACCAAAATTGTTATGCACGCCATGCTCTCGGTTGTAAGTTTTTATGAAAAACTCGGTTATAAACAAGAGGGCGATTTGATTGAAGAACAAGGTTTAACTTTTGCCAAAATGGTTAAAAAACTCTGAGGAACACAAAATGCAAATACTCCCCGACGGATTAGTTTTTGACACCTACGCCTATTATCGTTTTTGCAGCGATTTTATCCGTGATGACAATGTCAAAATTAAGCCATCACTTAAAATGCTGAGCATATTATCTAAAACCGATGAGAATCAAATTGTTGATTTGCCGCGGCAAGACGCCGTGGCGTTAATGCTACCGAAAATTCCGCAAAAATACCGCTCTAAAGTTGCCCGAATTGAAAATGTTTTAAACGAGCGCTATCAAATTAATCGCGACTGCGAAGATAACGAGGCAATCAATCAGGTTATTGAAAATTTTTATGAGGTTTTAACATTCATCCCTAAAAACAATATGCGCAACCTTAAAATCAGGCAAGAAATATACTCAAATCTTTATGATTTAGACGAGCAAAAAAATCCGACTTGCCAGAGCAATCGGTTTAAAATTTTAACCCAAATGATAAATGAAATTCCTAACGTTAACGATGGCGCTTTTGACTATAATCCGTTGAACATTGCCGCCCGACAAACCGAATATTTCATGAAAAACATTCCGGCTCGTGAGCGCCTGACTTTACTGAATAAAATCAATACCAAAACCCTTAATCATGAACGTTATGATTACTCCCGTCAGATTGCCGCGCTTGATAATGAATGTTTTATTGCCAAGCAAGAAGAAAAACTTGAGCTCAAAGAAAATAATCAAGCTCGTTACGACCAAATCCGCGCTCATGATTTGCCCCAAGCCGAAACAACGTCCGAAAAAATTGAGCTTTACAATGAGCTTTTAGGCTTAATCAACAGCCAAGATTGGGGACGCGGTCGCAAATTCAGCGAAAAGAAAACCATTTGCAGCCATTTAATTGACCTCTATCGGCAAAAAGGCATGATTCCCGAAATGGAAAAAGCTAAAGAAGAACGCGATAAATATTTAAACGCTCGCAACATCTGCCGTGAAGCCGCCCGCCTTAAAGGATATAAATCAGGCAAAGAGCGTTAATCCTCTAAATACAAACTGCTTTTTTTATAATTGTTAATGGTATAGCGCATTAACACACCGATAATTGCGGCAACCGGAACGGCAATCATCAAGCCCAAAAAGCCTAACAGCACGCCACCGGCAAGCAAAGCAAACATTACCCATACCGGATGCAACCCGACATTATCGCCTACCAATTTCGGAGTTAAAAAATTACCTTCAACAAATTGACCAATCGCAAACACGGCAATTACTTCCAAGACTTTAGTGTAATCATTAAACTGCGCTAAGGCTAAGATAATACTGATAACAAAGCCCGAAATACTACCGACATACGGAATAAACGAAATCAAGCCCGCCAAAAAGCCGACCAGAATGCCTAAGTCAAGCCCTACAAATTTTAAACCAAGCGAATAGTATGTGCCCAAAATTAAGCAAACACTGAGTTGTCCGCGAATAAATCCGGATAACGCTCTGTCAATCTGCCGAAATTGCTCGCGGATAACGTTTTTAGATTTTCGCGGCAACAAATTATCAACTTTTTTAACAAAAGTATCCCAATCACGCAACATATAAAATGCCACTACCGGCGTAATCAGCAACAGCGAAATCAGGTTAATCAAGGCAAAGCCGTTAGAAACCAATCCTTTAAGCAACTTGCCGCCAAATTGCAAACCGGTGGTCATATTATCTTTAATCATCGCTTTAATATTGGCAATTTCCAAGCTCGGAAATTGCTCTTGTAAACCGGCAAGCATCGGCTCGGTGCGTTTAACAAACGCTGAAATATAGTTTGGCGCCGCTTCAACAAAAACGGTAAGTTGCTCGTTTAACATTCCGAACAGCAAAATAATTGCCGGCACCGCAATTAAAATTACCACCGCAAACACCAGTAAAGTCGCCCACATCCGCGACATACCCCATTTTTCAAACCGGCTTGCAAGCGGATCAAACAAATATCCCAAAACAATACCGGCTACAAACGGCATTAACACCGAACGCAAAACATAAACCGCCACGCAGAACAAAATAAAAATCACGAGCCAGGCAATGGCGTTGTGGTTGCCCGCAATCCGCACCGAATGAATCCGATTTGACGTTTTTACAGCCTTTTCTTCAACTGTTTTAGCTGTTTTATTTTTATGTTTTTGCGTTTGTTCTTTACTCATAATATCCCCTATTTTAAAATATAACT
>JAJWCP010000001.1:1387-33633 GCA_021617435.1 Pseudomonadota bacterium | reverse complement strand
AATAAAGTAGCAAATTTGTCCCACCTGGATTATCGGGTCAAGCCCGATAATGACAGAGAGGGGGCGGGCGCATCGCTCAAGCCCGATAATGACAGAAAGGGGAAGGACGTATCGCTCAAGCCCGATAATGACAAGATTGTGAATGCCGGTCGGTCTATGGTAGAAATGCTCGGCGTTTTGGCGATTATCGGCGTTCTGTCAGTCGGCGCTATCGCCGGTTACAGCAAAGCAATGATGAAATACAAACTTAACAAACAAACGGAGCAAATCGGCTCAATTTTAGACTATGTCAATATTCATTTAGATGATTTTAAACGCTCAAAAACAACTATTTCCGCCAATATGATACCTTTACTTAAAAAATTAAACGTTATCCCGCAAGAAATGATACGCGAAAACAGAAATGACGCTATATTTGACGTCTTTGGGACTACGATTGTTCTCGCAAACTATTTCGATAGCGGTTATACCTTTGAGTTTTTGTTATACTTAAACAAGGGGCAAAAAGAATCGTGCATGAATTTATTTACAATCGCTAAAGCCAAAAGAGAGCAACTTTGGCGTACCAAGTTTAAAACAACCAAAGGTGAAGAAAATTCCTCGGCCAACATAGTTAATGGCGATAGTTATTGCACATCTGACACAAAATGCCTGAAAGATTTAACCATTGCTGAAATGGAAGACTTTTGTAACGTTTGCGAAGACAAAGACAGTTGCGCTTTTTATTATCAGATGACTTTCTAAGTTGCTTTAATCCAAACAAAAACCCTCGCCTTATTGCTAAAGCGAGGGTTTTTAGTTGCTAATTTAAGCTATTCTGCCGGAGTTTCTTCAGCTGCGGGAGCCGGAGTTTCAGCATTATGCTCAATTTGCTCATTGCTGTTTGCTTCACGTTGAGCCAAAATTTCTTTATCATTTTGAGCGGCAACGCGTTTAAGCGAACGCAATACCGTACCGGTACCGGCCGGAATTAAACGACCGACGATAACGTTTTCTTTCAAACCGGTTAAGTGATCAACTTTGCCGGATACGGCGGCTTCGGTCAAGACGCGGGTGGTCTCTTGGAATGATGCCGCTGAAATAAACGACTTGGTCTGCAATGAAGCCTTGGTGATACCAAGCAGAACCGGATCAGCCTGAGCCGGAGTGCCGTTTTCAGCCAAAACTTTAGCGTTTTCCTCCTCAAACACATCACGGTCAACCTGTTCGCCGATTAAGAAGGTTGTGTCACCAGGAACGGTAATTTCAACTTTCTTGAGCATTTGCGAAACGATAACTTCAATGTGCTTATCGTTAATTTTAACACCTTGCAGACGGTATACGTCTTGAACTTCTTTAACCAGGTATTCGGCCAATTTTTCAACACCCAACACGCGCAAAATATCGTGCGGAGCCGGAGTGCCTTCAACCAGCATATCGCCTTTTTTAACAACATCACCGTCTTGAACAACCAGGTGACGTCCCTTAGGAATTAAGTATTCAATCGGTTCGCCTTTGGCTGGAACAACCATAATACGCTGTTTAGCTTTATAGTCTTTGCCAAATTCTACCATACCATCGGTATCGGAAATAATGGCCTGATCCTTCGGGTGACGAGCTTCAAACAACTCGGCAACACGCGGCAAACCACCGGTAATATCTTTGGTCTTGGAACTCTCTCTCGGAATACGGGCGATAACGTCACCGACTTTAATTTCAGAGCCGTTATCAACGTTTAATACCGCGTCAACTGACAGATAATAACGAGCTTCTTTACCGTTATCAAAGTTTACGGCTTTGCCTTTGGCGTCTTTCAACACAATGCTCGGTTTTAATGAAGCATTGGCTGAAGAAGCGGACTGCCAATCAATCACAACTTTTGAAACGATACCGGTTGTTTCATCCATGTTTTCTTTAACCGAAACGTTGTTGATAAGGTCAACCAACTGGGCAACACCAGCTTTTTCTGAAATTACCGGAATAGTGAACGGATCCCATTCTGCCACTTTCTGACCTTTTTTAACTTTGGTGCCTTCTTCAACCAAAATCTTGGTACCGTACGGTACGTGGTGACGTGATTTTTCACGACCTTGCGAGTCAGAAATTACAATCTCGCAGTTACGTGATAAAACAATCAAGTGACCATCAGAGTTGGTGACAGTATGCTTGTTTTCAAGCTTTAATACGCCGGCAAACGGAACTTCAACACTGGACTGTTCAGCTGACTTTGAAGCCGCACCACCAATGTGGAAGGTTCTCATGGTAAGTTGGGTGCCGGGTTCACCAATGGACTGAGCGGCAATAACACCGACAGCTTCACCAACGTTAACCGGAGTACCACGAGCAAGGTCACGACCGTAACATGCGGCGCAAACACCGTGCTCAGATTCACAGGTTAATACCGAACGGATTTTAACCTGTTCAACACCTGCCTTTTCAACCAATTCAGCGTCGTTTTCATCAATAAGTCTGCCTTTTTTAACCAAAACTTCGCCGGTTTCAGGGTGAACAATATCTTCTTGAATGGTACGACCCAAAATACGATCGCCGATTGAAACAATAACGTTACCGCCGTCAACAACCGGACGAACAATAATGCCGCGCTCGGTTCCGCAATCGGTTTCAGTAACAACAACATCTTGAGCAACGTCAACCAAACGACGGGTTAAGTAACCGGAGTTAGCGGTTTTTAACGCGGTATCTGCCAAACCTTTACGAGCACCGTGAGTGGAGTTGAAGTATTCCGACACGGTCAAACCTTCTTTAAAGTTTGAAATAATCGGTTGTTCAATAATTTCACCGCTCGGTTTTGCCATCAAACCACGCATACCGGCAAGCTGACGCATTTGAGCGGCAGAACCACGCGCACCGGAGTGAGCCATCATGTATACGGAGTTGATGTAGCCATGCTCGGTTTTGGAAATATTTTTCATCATTTCATCAGCAATTTTATCGGTGCAAGCTGCCCAAATATCAACAACTTTGTTGTATTTTTCACCCTTGGTAATCAAACCGTTTTGATACTGCTGTTCAAACTCTTTAACCTGCTTGGTGGTTTCGGCAATGAGTTCTTTCTTGGCATCAGGCACAATCAAGTCATCTTTACCGAATGAAATACCGGCCTTACAAGCATTGGTGAAGCCCAAAGTCATGATTTTATCAACCATGATGCAGGTTTCTTTTTGACCGCAATGACGATATACGGTGTCAATGATTTCAGAAATTTCTTTCTTTTTAATCAAGCGGTTTACCAATGAGAACGGAATGTGCGGGTTTTTCGGCAAAATATCGGAAACGATAATACGTCCCGGTGTGGTATCAACCAAGCCATACTTGGTTTCGCCGTTATCATCAACATATTCCATACGGCATTTGATTTTAGCGTGCAAATCAACAACTTTGGCATTTAACGCTAACATAACTTCATCGGCATCAGCGTATATGCTGCCCTCGCCGGTTACGCCGTCAGCATCATAAGTAAGGTAATAAATACCAAGCACCATATCTTGTGATGGTACAATAATCGGTTTACCTGAAGCAGGCGACAAAATGTTGTTGGTTGACATCATCAGCACACGAGCTTCAAGTTGAGATTCCAACGAAAGCGGGACGTGAACAGCCATTTGGTCACCATCAAAGTCGGCGTTGAACGCGGTACATACCAACGGATGCAAGTGAATAGCTTTACCTTCAACCAATACCGGTTCAAATGCCTGAATACCCAAGCGGTGCAAGGTTGGCGCGCGGTTTAACAATACAGGGTGCTCACGAATAACTTCTTCCAAAATGTCCCATACTTCCGGACGTTCTTTTTCAACCATGCGTTTGGCTGCTTTAATGGTGGTTGCGTGACCGTATAATTCAAGTTTTGAATATACAAACGGCTTAAACAACTCAAGCGCCATCTTTTTAGGTAAACCGCACTGTTGCAGTTTGAGTTCAGGACCAACGGTAATAACGGAACGACCTGAATAGTCAACACGTTTACCTAACAAGTTTTGACGGAAACGACCTTGTTTACCTTTGAGCATATCGGACAAAGATTTAAGCGGGCGCTTGCTGGTGCCGGTAATGGCACGAGCACGACGACCGTTGTCAAACAATGCGTCTACCGATTCTTGCAACATTCTCTTTTCATTACGGACGATAATATCCGGAGCATGCAATTCAAGCAAGCGTTTCAAACGGTTGTTGCGGTTAATAACACGGCGATACAAATCGTTTAAATCTGAAGTTGCAAAGCGGCCTCCGTCCAACGGAACCAACGGACGCAATTCAGGCGGAATAACCGGCAGAACGGTTAAAATCATCCATTCAGGCTTGGTGTTGGATTCAATAAAGGATTCAACAATCTTCAGGCGCTTAACCAACTTTTTACGTTTAGCTTCAGAATTAGTTTCTTTTAATTCGGCACGCATGTCGGCGCGTTCGGCTTCCAAATCAATGTTGGCCAAAATTTCGCGCAGAGCTTCAGCACCGATGCCGGCACGAAACGCGTCTTCACCATATTTATCCAAAGCGTCTAAATACTCGTCTTCGCTCAAGAGCTGATTAACGGTTAAGTCAGTCAAGCCCGGCTCAATTACGATGTAGCTTTCAAAATACAAAACTCTTTCCAATGACTTCATCGGAATATCGGTGAGCATTGAAATGCGGCTCGGCAAAGACTTTAAGAACCAAATGTGGGCAACCGGCGCAGCCAGTTCAATATGCCCCATTCTTTCACGACGAACTTTGGAAAGCGTAACTTCAACACCGCATTTTTCGCAAACGATGCCGCGATATTTCATCCTTTTATATTTACCGCACAAGCATTCATAATCTTTTACCGGACCGAAAATGCGGGCGCAGAACAAACCGTCGCGCTCCGGCTTAAAGGTACGATAGTTAATGGTTTCAGGCTTTTTAACTTCGCCATAAGACCATGAACGAATTTGTTCAGGAGAAGCAATAGAGATTTTGATTTCATCAAAGTTCTCTTCAGCCGGCTGCTGACCAAAAAATTTCATTACATCATTCATTATTATTAAACTCCTTATCCTTAAACTTCTTCGTTCAACATTTCAACATTTAGGCACAAAGACTTCATTTCTTTTACCAAAACGTTGAATGATTCAGGAACGCCGGTTTCAAACGTATCTTCACCGCGAACAATAGCTTCATAAACCTTGGTGCGGCCGTTTACGTCATCGGATTTAACCGTCAACATTTCTTGCAAGGTGTAAGCGGCACCGTAAGCTTGCAATGCCCAAACCTCCATTTCACCGAAACGTTGTCCGCCGAACTGAGCTTTACCACCCAAAGGTTGCTGAGTAACAAGGCTGTACGGACCAACCGAACGAGCGTGCATTTTTTCGTCAACGATGTGGTGCAATTTAATCATGTAAATGATACCGACGGTAACTTTACGATCAAATTTTTCACCGGTACGACCATCATACAGGTCAATTTGACCGGAGGTCGGCAAACCTGCCATTGACAGCATACGGTTAATATCATCGCCGCTGGCGCCGTCAAATACCGGAGTTGCCATCGGAATACCGTTTTTAAGGTTAGAAATAAGTTCCATTTTTTCAGGTTCATTCATCGGCTCAATTTCAGCTTTATACTGTTTTTCACCGTAAATTTCCTTCAAACGGGCGTTAAGCTCGTCAATGGTTTTCTCACCTTTTTTGTACTGTTCGCACATCTCGTTTAACTGTTTGCCAAGTTCTTTGGCTGCCCAGCCCAGGTGCGTTTCCAAAATTTGTCCTACGTTCATACGTGAAGGCACGCCGAGCGGGTTTAACACAATGTCAACCGGAGTACCGTCTTCCATATACGGCATATCTTCAAGCGGCAGAACGCGTGATACAGTACCTTTGTTACCGTGACGACCGGCCATTTTATCACCGGTTTGCATTTTACGTTTAGTAGCAATAAATACTTTAACCATTTTCAACACGCCCGGAAGCAGGTCATCACCTCGTTGAACTTTTTCAACTTTATCATCAAAGTGAGCCTGAACTTTGGCAACGCGCGCGTCAAACGCAGCGGAGAACTCTTCAATCTGAGCCATAATCGCTTCATCTTTAACTACAATCTTGCACCACTGTGATGACGGAATTGTATCAAGCATTTCAGCGGTTAAAGTTGCCTTTTTATCAATGCCCTTCGGAGCATCTACAACGGTTTGACCGGTGAGCATAGCTTTTAAGCGGGCATCATAGTTGCGGCGAAGAATAGCAATTTCATCGTCACGCTCTTTAGCAAGCTGTGAAATTTCATGCTGTTCAATAGAGAGGGCGCGTTCGTCTTTTTCAACACCGCGGCGTGAAAATACGTGAACGTCAACAACAACGCCTTCAATACCCGGCTGAACACGCAATGAAGTATCGCGAACATCGCTGGCTTTTTCACCAAAGATGGCGCGCAACAATTTTTCTTCCGGAGTAACCGGAGATTCGCCTTTCGGGGTAACTTTACCAACCAAAATATCACCGGCTTTAACTTCAGCGCCGATGTATACAATACCGGCCTCGTCAAGGTTGCGCAAGGCTTCTTCACCAACGTTCGGAATATCGCGGGTGATTTCTTCCTGACCAAGTTTGGTATCGCGAGCCATAACTTCAAATTCTTCAATATGAAGCGAAGTTAAAACGTCATCGCGGGAAATACGTTCCGAAAGCAAAATAGCATCTTCATAGTTCAAACCGTTCCACGGCATAAAGGCCACCAAAACGTTTTTACCAAGCGCTAATTCGCCCATTTCGGTACAAGGACCGTCGGCGATAATGTCACCGGCTTTAATTTTGTCACCGACTTTAACAAGCGGAACCTGATTGATGCAGGTGTTTTGGTTGGAGCGACGGAATTTTTGCAGACGATAAATTTCAACGCCGACGTCATTAGCATGTTGGTCATCTGAGCGAATAACAATGCGGTTAGCGTCAACCGAGTCAACAACACCATCATATTTGGCAACCAAAGTTGCGCCGGAATCTTTAGCAACGGTAGCTTCAATACCGGTACCAACAAGCGGAGCCTCGCTGCGGAGCAACGGAACGCCTTGACGTTGCATGTTTGAACCCATCAAAGCGCGGTTCGCGTCATCGTTTTCCAAGAACGGAATTAATGCGGTCGCAACTGATACCAACTGTTTTGGCGAAACGTCAATCAAATTAATATCGGAAGGAGCCGCGTAAATAACTTCACCGGCTTTACGGCAGGCAATCATATCATTGGCAAAACGACCGTCATCGTTAACTTTGGCGTTTGCTTCCGCGATAATGTATTTGCCTTCTTCATCAGCTGACAAATAAACAACGTCTTTGGTAACAACACCGTCAATAACTTTACGATACGGACATTCTATAAAGCCGTATTTATTAATGCGGGCATAAGTTGCAAGCGAGTTAATCAAACCGATGTTCGGGCCTTCAGGAGTTTCAATCGGGCAGATACGTCCGTAATGGGTCGGGTGCACGTCGCGCACTTCAAAACCGGCGCGGTCACGTGACAAACCGCCGGGACCTAACGCAGACAAACGGCGTTTGTGAGTAATTTCAGACAGCGGGTTGTTTTGGTCCATAAATTGCGAGAGCTGCGATGAACCGAAAAATTCACGAATAACGGAAGCAATCGGCTTAGCATTAACCAAATCTTGTGGCTTAACGTTGTTCAAAACCTCAGCGCTCATTTTTTCACGGATTGCGCGTTCCATTCTGAGCAAGCCCATACGATATTGGTTTTCCATCAATTCGCCGACTGAGCGAACACGACGGTTGCCCAAGTGGTCAATATCATCAACTTCGCCTTTGCCGTCACGCAATTCAATCATGTGTTTAACAATGCGCAGGATATCATCTTTACGCAAAGTGCGGTAAGTGTCGGGAGCCTCTTCAAACGGAATATCCAAAGCCAAATTCATTTTAACACGACCGACCGATGACAAGTCATAACGCTCGCCGTCAAAGAATAAATCTTTGAACAAGTGATATGAGGTGTCTAAGGTTGCCGGTTCACCCGGGCGCATAACGCGGTAAATATCAAGCAGAGCCTCTTCACGGCAATGGTTTTTATCCGCTTCCAAAGTGTTGCGGATATAAGGTCCTACATTAACGCCATCAATGTACAAAATGCTGAGTTCATTAATTTTTGCGTCAGCGATTTTGCCTAAAGTTTCTTCATTTAATTCAGCTCCGGCATCGGCAATAACTTCTCCGGTTTTAGGAGCAACCGCAGCTTTAGCCAAGAATTTACCGTAAAGCCGTTCTTTGGCAACCTGATAATATTCCAAACCGCCTTCAGCCAATTTAGCAGCAGTTCTCGGAGTAATTTTTTTACCTTGTTCCCAAATGGTTTTACCGGTTTTAGCATCAACCAAATCAAAGTCAAATTTAACACCTTTCATGCGTTCGGGATTAAATTTAACTTTCCAACCTTTTTTGCTCGCAACATACTCATCGGCGTCATAGAAGTAATTTAAAATTTCCTCTTTATCCATACCTTTGATTTCTTCGGCAGGAACTTTTTCACCGGCTTTAAGACGAGCTTCGGTTTCTTTGGAATACAATGAATACAAAATTGAGGTTACCGGCAATTTACGGCGACGGTCAATACGGGCATAAATTAAGTCTTTGGCATCAAATTCAAAGTCAAGCCATGAGCCGCGGTACGGAATAACGCGGGCGGCAAACAGGTATTTACCTGAAGACATGGTTTTACCTTTATCATGGTCAAAGAACACGCCAGGAGAACGGTGCATCTGCGAAACAACCACACGCTCAGTTCCGTTGAAAATAAATGTACCTTTATCGGTCATCAACGGAATATCGCCCATGTAGACATCTTGTTCTTTAATGTCATGTACCGATTTAGCGCCGGTAGTTTCGTCAATATCCCAAACCACCAAACGCAACGTCGCTTTAATCGGAGCGGCATAAGTCATATCGCGCTTAATGCACTCATCAACGTCATATTTCGGCTCTTCAAGCTCGTATTTTACAAATTCAAGCTCGCCATTACCCGAAAAATCTTTAATCGGAAAAATAGATTTGAATACTTCTTCCAAACCGAACTCACAATGCTGCCCGTAGGCATCAACGTTGTTGATAAAGCTTGAATAAGAACCGGTCTGAACTTCAATTAAACTCGGCATATCAATAACAGAATCAATCTTGCCGAAGTTTTTCCTCACACGTCGTTTACTCGTATAAGATTCCTTCATTATGTTTTTATCCTTTTCATTGGTTGTAAATTCTGCAGCCATTCTATCGGCACCAAAATTCGGGAGCTACCCGATTTAACACCAAACCCCGCAAACAGAAGGTTAATATAAAAAAACGTTTTTTCATAATACTTATCCGCATCTTTTCAAAAAAGATGCGTCAAGTGCGACCGAATCGCCCGAACCCCTTAGCATTGCGCCAAACTCGGAGCGTATTCACCGAATAATTTGATTTTAAACTGCTAAGTTTTTACACTATTTACAAAAAAAATGCAAGAAAAATCTTGCATTTTTAAGGTATTTACAACGCCTGAAATGGCATTTTAGCAACCGGCTATTTTAGCGGGTATTACCGGAATTTTGCACTTGAGCGTTAACCACTTTATTAGTAGCTTGCGGTTGGTTAGTCTGAGTATTTTGCAGAACCTGCGTATTTTGCGCGGTCGGCTGAGGATTAAGTTCTTCAGGACGAGCATAGCTCAAACCGCTGTGTTCATTAGGCAACGTTAAGGTGTCAATACCTTCACGACCTAAGTAAATATTAATACCGTTAACTTCCGATTTAACTTTCGGGAACAAATCGCTGGCTAAAACAATAGTATCGGCACGCTGCGGTTTGCGTTTAAGCTCACGGCGATAAGCGGCTAAAATATCTTCTTCCGCTTGCCGTATCTGACGCGGTTCCAAAACGCGGTAAATAGCCATAAAGTCATCAGTATTTAAGTCCATCATCGGCTTACCGGCCGGAATTTGCGAGAGTGCTAAAACTTCTTCTTTGGTTAAAGCATATTTGTTATTGGCACCGGTTGATTTTGCCAAAGCCTCGCCAAAGGTTTCATTCTGATTTTTAACGTACAAGTCAAATACCGAACGCAACGCGCGCATAGCGCCGAAGGTAATAGCCGCGCCTTTTTCCGCGTTAGCGCCACCCTCTTCAATACGCGAGAGCACCGTGGTATACAAGCCTCCCTCCGCGTCATAAGCAGAGCGGAAGTTTTCAAAGTCATAACCTGATCGCATAGTCTGAACAAAATCATACTCTGATTTTTCCATGCCGAAACGAGCTTTACCCGGGTTCTTCTTTTCAGAGTTTTCAATCATTTGGTCGGCAAGGCGTTTTTTGAACAAAACAAATTCTTCATGATTGAGTTTTTTGCGCGCCGCTTCAACCATCGCTTTGGCTTTAGCCATATTGATACTGATACCAATCGGCACCAAGCCTTTTTCAGCGCAGGCCATCATCCAAACACCCTTATCTGCATTGCTGAGGTTTGAAAAGTTTACATGGGTTGCACCACTCTTTTTAATAACACCGATAAAATCGCCCGCCATGGCATCATCTAATTTTTTGCCATTAGGGGTGGAATAGCCGAACACAAAGCGTCCGGTTTTAGAGTTCTGCGAAACATAAAGGCGATAAGTATAAGTAGGCACATAAACGCCGTTTTTATCTTTAAGACCGTCTTTTTTCTCATTATCCTTATCCGGTTTATCATAAATACTGAAGACAGTTGTTGACAACCCGCCGACATTACGAGTGCGTTCAAAAAAGGTTAAACCGCGGGTTTTCTTCATATCTTTTTCAATCAATTCCAACAGGTCATTTTTAACGTTGTTTAAAGTTTTGGGCGCTTTGGCTTTAGGTTTCACCTTCGTCCCTTTGACAAAAGCCACGTCTAAATCTTTAGTTTCAGGCGTAATTTCCTGATAATGATTAAGATTTTCATCATCAGCACCGGCACCTGGATTAGCAGCATCCTGCGCACGACGAGCATCCATAACTTTTTGCATTAACGAGGCAAGTTTTTCATCTAAATCAACCTTACCCTCTTTCATCGGAATATCAATATCATAAACCGACATGCCATGTTGCTCGCAAAAGGCCAAAATCTGTTTTAAGCGTTCTTCATTTAAATTTTCTATGGCTTTGACACTGAAATTAATACGCCCTCTAAGCTGAGCCTCATCTTCACCGGGTTTATCATAAGGCTCGGCGGATACGGCAAACGGAACGCCGTCAATTTCATAGTTAAGCTCAAGCGCTTCATCACGCGGCATAACGTCACCGGCTTCAGTCACGATTTCAGCATCATCACTTAAAACTTCGCGAAACGTGCCTTGCATTTCATCAGCTTTGGCATGTTCGCGCACTGAATATAAATACGGAAAAGATTCGGGATATTTTTTAAGCAATGCCATATCCTGCACCGCCGTGTCAAGAGCCTGACGATACGATGTTCGCTCAGCATTCAGCGCGGCATCATCACCCTCGCCTCTTAAAATATCAGCACTGACACGCGCGAGCTGAGCATTAAGATATTGCTGCTCCTTAATCAGCTCCCGTTCAATATTTTCATAGCTGCCGGTTTGGTGATTATGATTAACCGTATTGGTTTGCAAATATGTTCTTGCCATAAAAACGCTCCTTAACTTTTTTTAATTTACCTAAAAAATATCACGAATTAAATTAAATAGCAACACTTTTTGTCAAAAAATCAGCAAAAAATCAGTCGGCTTGATTGTATATATAAAAGCTGATTTTGGCAATTCCGTAAATTCTCTCATCAACTTGCACAAAATTTTCAGGCAACGCCAATTCTTCATCTTTGCGTGTTTCAATAAGACAAAGCGCCCCCGACGCAATCCACCCCTTATCCGTAGCATCGCATATTGCCGGAGAGCTTAAATTTTGCGCATACGGCGCGTCTGAAAAAATCAGATTATACGCCTCTGTTGCCGGTGGCAAACGCAAAGCATCGGCAACCACTATTTTTATTTTATCTTTTTCGGGCAAAAATAAAGCTGTATTTTTGTTTAAGAGCTTTGGGTTTTTATCAACAAACGCAACTTTTGCCGCCCCGCGGGAAAGCGCTTCAAGTCCGAAAGCGCCGGTACCGGCAAAAATATCAAGCGCTTTACAGCCGCTGAACCCGCCGAGGCGCGAATACAAAATGCTGAACAAAGCTTCTCTTGCTCGCTCCGAGGTGGGTCTAACCCCCTCATAATCAGGCGTGAAGAGCTTTTTGCCGCGATATTTTCCCGCCACTATTCTCATAACGCAATACGACTTCCGAGCTGTTCTTTCAGCACTTTAAGAGGAACTTCACGTACTTCGCCTTTGGCAAGGTTGCCAAGCTGAAACGGCCCGTACGACACTCTGATTAAACGCGTTACCTCAAGTCCGATAAACTTCATAAGCTTGCGAATTTCGCGGTTTTTACCCTCATTTAAGGTAACGGTAAGCCATGCGTTGGTGCCGTTTTGGCTGTCAACAACCGCGCTGACGTTGCCATACACCGCACCCTCTATCGTAACACCGTTTTGCAAACCGGCAAGTTGCTTGGTATCAATTCTACCGTGCACCCGCACGCGATAGCGGCGGCTCCATGCGTTTTTAGGAAGTTCCAACTCGCGCGAAAGTTCGCCGTTATTAGTGAGCAAGAGCAACCCTTCGGAGTTTAAGTCAAGACGTCCTACGCTGATTACCCGCGGCATTCCGGCGGGCAAATTATCAAACACGGTCGGACGGTCGCGCTCGTCTTTATGGGTGGTAACCAGCCCCGCCGGCTTATGATAAAGCCACAAACGGGTTGCCTCGCGAGTCGGGAGTTTTTCTCCGTCAAACAAAATTTTTTCCGTTCCCTCAACATTAAACGCCGGTGACGAAATAACATGACCGTCAACCGTTACCCGCTCTTGTTTTATATACTCTTCAGCCTGCCGGCGCGAACATACGCCGGAACGAGCCATAAACTTTGCCAATCTTTCTGCCATTTTTATCTTTCCTTTTGCAATATTTGCTGTAATATAACCTAAAATTTTCAAAACACAAAGGATATTTATGTCTGACGAAAAATTTATGCTTGCCGCCTTAAAAGAAGCCGCCAAAGCCTCTGCCCGCGATGAAGTTCCGGTCGGCGCGGTTATTGTAGATTCCGCCACCGGTAAAATAGTTGCCAAAGCCCGTAACCAAAGCGAACACGGTAACGACCCCACTGCCCACGCCGAAATTGTCGCCATCAGAAAAGCATGCAAAAACTTAAAAAGCAAACGCCTGTGGAATTGCGATATGTATGTTACGCTTGAACCGTGCACCATGTGCGCCGCCGCCATATCTTTTGCCCGAATCCGCCGCCTGATATTCGGCGCCAACGATGCCAAAGGCGGAGCGGTTATAAACGGCGTTAAATTTTTTGAACAAAGCACTTGCCACCACAAGCCGAAAATTACTGCCGGAGTTGCGGCCGCAGAATCGTCTTTAATGCTTAAAGCCTTTTTTGCCGCCAAGCGCAGTAATAAAAAGCAAGGCGAAAATTAAATTTAACCGCTTTTATTCTTTATTTTCCGAATCTCCCGACGGTTCGCCCTGTAAATTGTTCAGGAATTGCGTTTCTATTTTAAGATACTGGTTTAACAACCATTTAGACTGCATAATCAAGAATACGGAACCAATTAAAAGCACCAAAATAAATTTGGGATTTTCGGTTAAAAACTGATGCACGGCGGTAACAATAAAGAACGCCACCAAAAAGAGCCTGAAACTGGTTAAAATCAGCAGCGGCAGGCGGTTGGCAGGTCTTCCGTACCACAAAACCGCATAAATACGAGCAATACGATGATTTGATACCAACAAATTTTTAACCGTGTCTTTATTATTCAGAACCTCTTTCAGCGCCTGACCGGACGGAACGCAAGTTTCATTAATCG
Source organism: Pseudomonadota bacterium (assembly GCA_021617435.1). Lineage (GTDB taxonomy): Bacteria > Pseudomonadota > Alphaproteobacteria > RF32 > CAG-239 > CAAFZY01. The sequence continues at coordinate 19,739 of JAJWCP010000001.1, read as the reverse complement.
GCATTTCTCCTTCGCACGGCTCTTCTGGCGCTTTAGCTTTACGCAAGCGCAGCTTAATTAAAACTTTGTTGAAAATATCCGGCACCACCACATTCCAACCGGTTAATGCCCGCAAAAACGGCGACATCAACAACAGCGCAAGCGCGGTTACGCATATACGCATAGGCACATTCGGCAGCCATTTTGCCATATAAGGGCGTACCCCTTGGCTTACAAAGGCGATAATTGCGTATAAAATAATTGAGAACAAAAACATGCGGATAAAATAGCTTTTAAACAAAGACTTCCACAATTTTTCTTCCGTTATGGCGGTTACGCTTGATTGCGAACTTTGGTCAATATACGCATGCCATTTTTGCGGCATGATTTTATCAATTACCTTATAGGCTTTACCTGATGAATTTATCATAATCGGGGTTAAAAAGGTGGTAATAACCGAAACAGCAACGATAATCGGATACACAAACTTATCCAAAACACCAAGACTCATACCGAGCGAAGCAATAATAAACGCAAACTCGCCGACCTGCGCCAGTGAAAACCCGCTGTATACCGCGGTTTTAAGCGGCTGACCAGAAATTACAAAACCGAACACCGAAAAAATAACTTTTCCGAACAAAACCACCAAAGTGATAATAAAAATCGGGTACGCGTAAGTAATGAACATCTCAGGGTTTACCATCATGCCAACAGTTACGAAAAATACCGCGCCGAAAAAGTCTTTAAGCGGCTTAATAACATTTTCAATACGGCTGATAACCGCTGTTTCAGATAAAATTGAGCCCATAATAAACGCGCCCAACGCTGATGAAAATCCGGAATAAACAGCCAAACAAACCATTGCCAAACTTAAAGCAACTGAGACCAGTAACAGCATTTCATCATTTAAAAAGTTGCTTATTTTTTTTAACACTGTCGGCACAAAATAAATTCCGACCACAAAGCACAACACCAAAAACAGAATAAGTTTTAAAGTGCCGAGCCCTAATTCGCCGCCGTTAATGCCGCTGCCGATAGCCACCGTCGGGAGCAATACCAAGAGCAAAATGCCCATAATATCTTCAATTACCAAAACACCGAATACTAAGTCAGTAAATTTTTGTTTTTTAATGCTTAAATCGTCAAAGGCTTTAATAATAATGGTGGTTGACGACATTGAAATCATAGAACCCAAGAAAAAGCTGTCTATGGTGCTCCAGCCTAAAAACAAGCCGACATAATGCCCGACAAACAGCATTAAAAAGATGTTTAAGGTGGCGGTAATCATGGCAGATTTGCCAACGCTAACCATTTTTTTAAAGCTAAACTCCAACCCCAAGCTGAACAGCAAAAAGATAACTCCGATATCCGCCCACAAGGTTAAGTTTTCGCTTTCGGTAACCGTCGGCAGAACGTTTAAATACGGTCCGGCAAAAATACCGGCCAACAAATAGCCCAACACCATCGGCTGTTTTAATTTTTTAAAAATCAGCGTGGTAACAGCGGCATAAACCGTAATTAAGGTTAAATCAGCAATCAGAGGATGAAGCCCGTGCATTGTTATCACCATAAAAAAAATTAATACCTCATAATAAGATAAGCGCGAAATATTAATTTTTTTATAATCAGGCATAAAAAAAGCACCGTAAAAACACGGTGCCATAACATCAGACAATTGAAAATACCATATTGCCTGCATATAAAATACAAAAAGTAGCTGCGCCAGCGGTTAAGACATACAGCAACGTTTTAAAATGCTGTTTGGAATCAACCCATATCATGAGGATTATAATTCCCATTGATATGACTATCCAATACAATGCACCGAAAAACATATGTAACACCCATACGTTGTTGATGCTTTCAAGACCTGCCGGCAAGCCGACAAGGGTAAGCCAATCAAGCTTAAACGCAGCGCCGGAGATGTAAAACACGGCAGCAATCAACACTGCATGCATAAAACACATACCTCCGTCAACATGGTTAACTGAATAGACTACCATAGCGGCAAGCGCCAATAGCTCCAGCACTCCGAAAAATACTACTAGTACTGAAGGTGCAACTCTTGCTAAAAAGAGCCAAAGAATAAATAACAGCAGGCCGAAAAACACGCCGACAAAAGCGCTGAACGACCAATCTTTTAAAAATTTTCCCATAATAAGTATTTTAACTGCTGTTATGTTACATCTTGATACTAATTTTGTCAACCACAATTTTGTCCAGTTGTAAATTATTGTGGGGAAAGTGCGCTTAATTATAGATATTTGCGAACAAAGCGGTTAGTATCAGGAAAGTTTAAGGAGCCGCAATGGATAAAATTGTCGGGGTAATGCTGCCCCTGCCGTTTAATGATGTTTTTGATTACCGTGCCGATGGCGATATTACCATCGGGCAAATTGTTCGTGTGCCGTTCGGGCGCGATGAAGTGGTCGGCGTGGTTTGGAAAAACGGAAAATCGTCGTCGCTTGATGATAAAAAAATCAAAAGCATTATTGAGCCGCTGCGCCTTCCGCCCCTCAAACCCGAAATAATTACTTTTGTGGAATGGGTGGCTAAATATAATCTGGCATATATCGGTTTAGTGCTTAAAATGGTGCTGTGCGCCAAAGGCGTTTTTGACGACCCTAAACTTAATTTTTTATACAAACTTACCGGCAAAACCTTAGCGGAAGCAAAGCTTAAAAACTCCGATGCCCGTTGGCGGGTGATTGATTTGTTAAAGCACGCGCCATACTCGCGAGCCGAAATCGCCAAAGGCGCCGGAGTTTCGCAAAGCGTGATAAAAACCTTAATTGACGCCGGATTGTTAGAGGCAATGCCGGTAGCAAAACAAAAAGAATTTGCCGCCCCGCAAGCCGATTATCAAAAAGTGGAATTAACCGGCGAACAACAAGTCGCCGCCGATTATTTATGCGCAAAGTGCGAGTGCGGATTTTCTGCCACGCTACTTGACGGCGTTACCGGTTCCGGCAAAACCGAAGTTTATTTTGAGGCCGCCGCCAAAGTTTTGGAGCAAGGCAAACAAGTTTTGATTTTAGTGCCGGAAATTTCACTCACCACACAATGGCTCGGGCGTTTTGAAAAGCGCTTCGGCGTAAAACCCGCCAAATGGCACTCGGCATTAAGCGCCGGCGAGCGCACTGAAACTTGGAAAGCCGTGGCTGAAAACAGAGCAAAAGTGTTGGTCGGCGCCCGCAGCGCCTTGTTTTTACCGTTTGCGTCGTTAGGACTGATTGTTGTTGACGAAAGCCATGACCACTCATTTAAACAAGAAGATATGGTTAATTATCAGGCTCGCGACATGGCGGTGCTGCGCGCCAAGCTTGAAAATATTCCGATTATACTTTCAACCGCGACGCCTGATTTGGAAACGGTGGTCAATGTCGAAAGCGGCAAATACGGAATTGTTCAGCTGAAAAGCCGGTACGCCGCCGCCATGTTGCCGGAAATAAAAATTATAGATTTGAAAAAGGACAAGCCGGTAAAATGGCTTCCGGCAAACTCCGACAGCAATAATCCGCAAAAGCCGAAAGTTTCGTGGTTGGCGCCGACTTTGTGCGCCGCGCTTGAGGAAAACCTGCAAAAACACGAGCAATCCGTGTTGTTTTTAAACCGCCGCGGCTATGCCCCGCTTTTAATCTGCCGCGACTGCGGACATCGTATTCAGTGCCCCAACTGCACGGCATGGCTTACCGAACACCGCGCAACCGGCAAACTGATTTGCCACCATTGCGGCTACACCACCGCAATTATGAAAACTTGCCCCGAATGCGGTTCTGAAGACGGATTAACCGCATGCGGTCCGGGAGTGGAGCGAATCGCCGAAGAAGTTAAGGGGCGCTTTCCGAATGCTCGGATTGAAATTTTATCCAGCGACACGACCTCGTCATTTTTAGAGGTTTCGGAAGTTATCAGCCGCATGGAAAAACAAGAGATTGATATTTTAATCGGTACGCAGATTTTGGCCAAAGGTCACCACTTTCCGGCTTTAACATTAGTGGGAATCGTTGATGCCGATTTAGGTTTGGCAGGCAGCGATTTGCGCGCCTCGGAACAAACTTTTCAGCTTTTATCGCAAGTGGCGGGACGCGCCGGACGCGGCGCCAAAAAAGGCACGGTTTATTTACAGACTTTATACCCCGAAAACGCGGTACTGAAAGCTTTGGTTGACAACGACCGCACGCGGTTTTTAGAGCTTGAAAAACAAAGCCGGCAAATACTTAATCTGCCGCCATACGGCAAATTGGCGGCCTTAATTGTTTCAGGCGCCAATGAAAAAGCGACCGAAAAAATTGCTTACGAGTTAAAAAAATACGCGCCGAACGGCGAAGGCGTTTCGGTTTTGGGTCCGGCGCCGGCGCCGATATATATGTTGAGGGGAAAATTTCGTTATCGCTTGCTTTTAAAAACTTTACGAAATATAAATATTCAGTTGATATTAAAAAAATGGCTTGGAATGTTAAATATTCCTGCTAGTGTAAGAGTTGAGGTTGATGTTGACCCCTACTCGTTTATGTGACGGATAAAGCAAATGGCAAAAGTTTCAAAACTACAAATTACGGAAAATTACGCAAACGCTTTGTTTAAAGCGGCAGAAGCTGAAAATTTGCTTGACGCGGTGCGCTCTGACTGCCGAAACTTGGCTGAGCTTATAACGCAAACTCCGCAATTAAATATTTTAAACAGTCCTGAATTTAAGCTTTCCGAAAAAAAGAATCTGATAGCGGAAATTGCCAAGGTTTTCAAACTTTCGCAACCGACCGTTAATTTTTTGGAATTATTGGCGGAAAAGCGCCGCTTTAACTTATTAAGCGATATTTTGCAATATGTTCGGCATCTTGATTTGAAAAAGCAGGGAATTTTGGAAATAAACGCCGAAAGCGTGCAGGAACTTTCCGATAAACAAAAACAAAAACTTGAAAAAGGCTTGGAAAAAGCTTTAAATACTCCTATTATCGTAAATTATAAAATTAATCCGGCAATTTTGGGCGGACTCAGCATAGAATACAACTCTGTTAAAGTTGACGACTCCGTTGCCGGAAAATTACAACGCCTTGAACAAATTATGAAAGGTAATGCCTAATGTCTATACAAGCTGATGAAATTTCATCAATCTTAAAAGAAAAAATTGAGCAATACGGACTGGAAGCCGACATGAGCGAGGTTGGCCGCGTGCTTTCGGTCGGCGACGGTATTGCGCAAGTTTACGGCTTAAACAAAGTGCAATCAAATGAAATGGTGGAATTTGCCTCCGGCGTTAAGGGCATGGCTCTTAACTTGGAAGAAAACAGTGTCGGCGTGGTTATTTTCGGCTCTGATGAAAGTATTAAAGAAGGCGACACCGTAAAGCGCACCGATAAAATTGTGAGTGTTCCGGTCGGAAAAGAACTTTTGGGACGCGTCGTAAATGCTTTGGGCGAACCGATTGACGGCTTGGGCGCCATTAAGGCTAAACAATTCAGCAACTCGGAAGTTAAAGCTCCGGGGATTATTGCTCGTAAAAGCGTGCATGAACCGGTACAAACAGGTCTTAAAATTATTGACGCCTTAATTCCTATCGGCCGCGGACAGCGCGAGCTTATCATCGGCGACCGTCAAACCGGCAAAACCTCTATTATATTAGATACCATCATTAATCAAAAACGTATTAACGACGCGGCAAAATCAGATAAAGACAAGTTGTTTTGCATTTATGTCGCCGTCGGACAAAAGCGCTCATCAGTGGCTCAGGTGGTAAAAACCTTAAAAGACCACGGCGCTATGGATTACACCATTGTGGTTGCCGCCACCGCGTCAGAGGCGGCGCCATTGCAGTTTATTGCTCCGTATTCAGGCTGCGCCATGGGCGAATATTTCCGCGATAACGGCATGCACGCGGTTATCTTTTATGATGACTTATCCAAGCAGGCAACAGCATATCGCCAAATGTCATTATTGCTCCGTCGTCCGCCAGGGCGTGAGGCTTATCCGGGCGATGTGTTTTACTTGCACTCACGTTTGCTTGAGCGCGCCGCCAAAATGAATGATGAAGAAGGCGCCGGTTCCTTAACCGCGCTGCCGGTTATTGAAACGCAGGCCGGCGACGTTTCGGCGTATATTCCGACTAACGTAATTTCAATTACCGACGGACAAATCTTTTTGGAAACCGGATTGTTCTATCAAGGTATTAGACCGGCGGTAAACGTTGGTATTTCAGTAAGCCGCGTTGGTTCGGCAGCGCAAATTAAAGCCATGAAACAAGTGGCAGGCAGCATGAAGCTTGATTTGGCGCAATACCGCGAGATGGCATCATTTGCGCAGTTTGCCTCCGATTTAGACTCATCTACCAAAAAGCTCTTGGACCGCGGCTCCCGCTTGACCGAACTGTTAAAACAGCCGGTTTATCATCCGATGGCGGTTGAAGACGAGATTGTATCCGTCTTTGCCGGTGTAAAGGGTTATTTGGATAACTTACCGCTTGCCGAAATTAAAAAGTTTGAGCAAGAATCTTTAAGCGCTCTTAAAGCGCATCATCCCGAATATCTGGCTGAAATTGTTAAAAACAAAATCATATCGCCGGAACTGGAAGCAAAACTTAAAGATTTTTACGCCGAACAACTTAATAACTTTAAGCAAACTGAAAAGGCGGCATAATGGCAGGATTAAAGGAATTACGCAACCGTTTGGAAAGTGTTAAATCTACCGAGAAAATAACCTCGGCGATGAAGCTTGTGGCTGCCTCGCGGCTGCGTAAAGCCGACCTTGCGCTCAACCGCAGCGCTTATTATTCACAGATGATTAAAACAACCATCAGAAGAATTATGGCGGATATTGCTTTGGAAGAAAAAGAGAAAAAAGTTAAGTTTCTGCTTCCGGAGTTGTTGCGTCCGCGCCCGCAAGCTCAAAACTATCTGCTGTTTGTTTTTTCATCTGACCGCGGGTTATGCGGAAGTTATAATCAAAACGTCGGCAAAGCCGCAAGCGCCCGCATTAAAGAGTTGGAAAACGCCGGAAAATCCGTAAAAATTATTTGTTACGGCAAAAAAGCGTACGCAATTTTGAAAAAGCAATACAACGATAAAATTTTGGAAATAAACGAGGCAATTGCCGCTAAAGGGCTGTCGTTTGACGAAGCTGCCGAGCTCGGCAAAAAAATCGGCGAGGCTTGCAATAACGGCACTTGTGACGTATGCGAAATTGTATTCAGTAAATACCATTCAGCTATCAGCCGCGAAATTTCAGCCATGCAAATTTATCCATTGCAAAAAAATTCTTTAGAAGCAAGCGATGAAGATAAAAATTTGGTGCGCGTGGGCGATGCTTATTATGACTATTACCCCAATCGTTTTGCAATGCTTGACGCACTGCTTCCTAAACTGATTGTTAATTTGATTTTTAACGCAATGGCAAATTCGCAAGCTTCCGAACAAGGCGCGCGTATGGCGGCAATGGATAACGCAACCCGCAACGCTAAAGACATGATTGGCGAATTAACATTAAAATACAACGGTATACGGCAATCTGCCATTACCACTGAATTGACCGAAATTATCTCCGGCGCTGAGGCGCTCTGAGCAATAAAAAGAGGAAAAATATATGAATAAAACCGCAAACACTGAAAATAAAACGGATAAAAACTTGCAATCGGGCCGTATCTCGCAAGTTACCGGCGCGGTTGTTGACGTTAAATTTGAAGACGCCGACAATCTGCCGAATATTCAAACCGCATTGGAATGTGACAACCACGGCAAGCGTTTGGTGCTTGAAATTGTGCAACACATCGGCGACGGTTCAGTCAGATGCATTGCCATGGACACTACCGACGGCTTAACCCGCGGGCTGGAAGTTATTAACACCGGACACCCGATTAAAGTTCCGGTCGGTCCGGAATTGCTCGGTCGCATTATTAACGTTATCGGAGAACCGGTTGATGAGCGCGGCAAAATTAACGCCAAACTGCTGTACCCGATTCACCGCGAGGCACCTTCATTTACCGATCAATCAACCGAAACCGAAATTTTGGTTACCGGTATTAAGGTAATTGACTTGTTAGAGCCGTATGCCAAAGGCGGTAAAATCGGTTTGTTCGGCGGCGCCGGCGTGGGCAAAACCGTGCTTATTCAGGAACTTATTCATAACATTGCCAAAGGGCACGGCGGATACTCAGTATTTGCCGGCGTAGGCGAGCGTACCCGCGAGGGCAATGACCTTTATCATGAAATGATTGACTCCGGCATTATTGACCTAAACGGTGACAATTCCAAAACCGTGTTGGTTTACGGGCAGATGAATGAACCTCCGGGGGCGCGTGCCCGTGTGGCTTTAACGGGTTTGACGCAAGCCGAATATTTCCGCGATGAGGCTCATCAAGACGTGTTGCTCTTTATTGACAACATTTTCCGCTTTACACAAGCAGGTTCTGAGGTTTCGGCACTGCTCGGACGTATTCCGTCAGCCGTAGGCTATCAGCCGACTTTAGGTACGGATATGGGCGCCATGCAAGAGCGTATTACTTCCACTAAAAACGGCTCAATTACTTCTGTACAGGCGGTATATGTTCCGGCCGATGACTTGACCGACCCTGCTCCGGCCACCACCTTCGCGCACCTTGACGCAACTACTGTGTTATCGCGTAAAATTTCAGAACTCGGTATTTATCCGGCAGTTGACCCGCTTGATTCAACCAGCCGAGTGTTGTCGCCGGAAGTTGTCGGTGAAGAACATTACAACGTTGCCCGCGGCGTGCAGGAAATTTTGCAAAAATATAACTCTTTGCAAGATATTATCGCCATTTTGGGTATGGACGAACTTTCTGATGAAGACCGCTTGGTTGTGGCTCGCGCTCGTAAAATTCAGCGCTTTTTATCGCAGCCTTTTCATGTGGCAGAAGTGTTTACCGGCACTAAAGGCGAGTTTGTTCAGCTTAAAGACACCATTAAAGGCTTTAAAGAAATTTTGGAAGGCAAATACGATGACGTGCCGGAACAAGCTTTCTTTATGGTCGGAACCATAGAACAAGCTTTGGCTAAAGCCGAAAAAATGAAGGAAACCGCATAATGGCAATAAGTTTAGCAATTTGCACTCCGGAACAACTGATTGCGGAAGAAAAATCAGATAAAGTGATTTTGCCGATTGATGTCGGCAACTTGACCGTTATTGACGGCAGAGCGCCAAGTTCTTTGATGCTCTCAGGCGGAGTTATTGCAACCTTAAACGCTGAAAACAAAATGCTGAAACGTTGGTTTATCAGCGGCGGATTTGCCGATATTGCCGAAAACAAATGCAAAGTTGCGGCGGAACGCGCGGTTGACTTACAAAAAATCAGCTTGGCGGAAGCCGAAACTTTGGCGGCAAGCTCCGCTTTTTACCAAAAAATATACGAATACTTAAAAATATTCGGCTAAATAGTTAAAAATCCGGCAACAATGCCGGATTTTTTAATGATACACATACAACTTATGCACAGCACGGACTCGTAAATATTGCAAAAAAAAAACGCGAGCTAAAATCTTCTCATATTATAAGATAATATGCGAATTGTTTTGTCTAAAAAGTCCTATTGGCTTGATTTATTTAATTTTGCATGTTAATATAACCTATGTTTTTGATACGGAGTAAACGCCATGAATCAGGATACAGACTATTTGTACGATACAATTAACAATCCATCTGCCAAAAAACTAAGAAAGCGTCACTCATCATTAGATTACGATTCCAATAACTCTGTAACAGATGAGTCTAATAAGCCTACTATGACTTATGATCACAATAAACCTATAAACACTTATCAAGATTTGTTTAAAGCAAACTTTTATGACCCGCACAATATTTATAATAATTCTCCACAACATCTCTACAATAATATAAAAACATTTAACTACGGCACACAACAAGCTTTTATTGATTTATTCAGAGCTACTAAAATTACCAATGACCGTTTATTGAATGATCAAATTAAATTATACGCAGCTGTTGCTTACAATGATTTTTATAATGATGATAAATTTTTACTCCAACAACTGGAAAATCCGAAATTATATACCGGCAGAACCATACAAAATTTTTTAGAGTGTTTAGGTAGCAACACAAAAATTAGGTCTAATCCGAAAATCACAAAATGTATACTTGCAACGGCGTGCAATACTATGAACAAAGCAAGCAAAAAGGACAAAATAGATTTAATCAAGCATATTGCCATCAACACAGATGACGACAAAATTTTACAACCATGTATATCAGCATTAAATACTAACGGCTGTGATGACTGGTCATTTTTACGAAATTGCCAAACTGAAAACATTGATTATTTTATTAATTTAGCCAACAATCCAAACGTCAAAGATAAAAATTTTAAGTCAGCAATCTTTGAACTATTAGCAAAAAACAACTATTTAGAAGGCGCTCTTAACGAAAAATACCCCGATATGCCGTTTGCAGAGCAGTTATTACGTGAAACAACTGCAGTTACTAAATCAGACAATCCGGAAGATAAAGAATTTTTTTATAACTGCATTATGGGCTATGATGACGAAAAATTACTGGATATGGATAGCGAGATTATGCGGTATTTAGTTAATAACTTCACACAAGAAAATTTAGACGCAGTTAATAACTTCCGTGGCATGTACGGGCTTAAAGTTACTTATACTTATGGCGACATATCCGACACCAATATCAATTCTGTCAAACGTTTGCAATTTGACGCAATGGTCGGTAAAGTGGAAGATGAAAGGTTCCGTAGTATGCTACATACTAAAGAATTTTTAGAATTTAAACCTGATAATAATCATAAATTTAAATATAATGATTATGACCGATTAGATGATGAAAGCATTGCTATTAAAAGTCTTAAAGAATATGGTTTTGATGAATATATCGGAACAGTAAAGGACATGTTTTGTAACATGCATGTACCGCCGAAAATTGCCGTTAAATTTAACCTTAAAGATATTAACGAAATGGTTGCTAAAAATAATGAATATGAATATTATGTTGCTTATGATGAGTGGGATGGTCGTTATTTTCATAAAGACAGATTTGTCCTCAGTGAACTTAAATCAGGACATAAGATTGAAGATGCTCGCCATGCTTTCTGGAAAGAGGTTGCAAAAAACAAAAAATTAGTTAAAACCATATCGGCTGACTTAACAGATGATAATGTAACCATTGATGAAATTTGGGAAAATGCCGCAAATGTCGGCGACCCGTATGTATACAGAGCAACCAATTTCCAGGTTCATCACAAAAAGCCCTTAAAAGACGGCGGTGAAAACACACCGGATAATTTTGTAATTGTTAACAAGCTGTCTCATCAGTTTTTACACCAACAAGACAGTCCGTTAATTGAATTATATGAAAATCCTAATGCTAAAACCCCGCAAGATAAAATTGCCACGCAAGAACCGGTTACGCCTAATGCCCGCCGCATCAGGATTATTAATGAATTTACCAATGAAGACTCGCACCATAAAGTAATTTATTATGGAGGTCCTCACCCTCAAAGCTGTTACCGTGGCTTGTTGCATGACATGACTAATACTAAAGAAAAAGCTCAACAATATGTAAAAGAAGTTAAAAAGAAAGAAAGGAAAATTGAAGCGGCTGTAAATTTAGTATTTGCCAATGTAAAAAAGCAACTTGATTTATAATTTTCCTGCAAAAGAGCGCGCGAACGCTACAATATCATCAGAGGGGAATTTTTTATATTGCGGATTTAAATACAACTTATACACACCCCGGACTCGTAAATCTGAAAAATAAAATTCTCCTCACTGCAAGCAATGAGGGGTATAGGCTACATAGAAAAATTATCACCCAAATAAACTTTGCGAACTTCTTTACTGGCAACAATTTCTTCCGGCGTGCCTTCCATTAATACGGAGCCGCCGTGCAAAATATAGGCGCGGTCAATAATGTCTAAGGTTTCGCGCACATTGTGGTCGGTAATCAGCACACCCAAGCCGCGGTTTTTAAGCTGCGATACCAGTGAACGGATTTCGCCCACCGCAATCGGGTCAATACCGGCAAGCGGTTCATCAAGCAAAATAAAATCAGGATTGCTGGCAAGCGCGCGGGCAATTTCCAAACGGCGGCGTTCACCGCCTGACAGCGCAATTGCCGGAGATTTGCGCAAGTGTGCGATTGAAAACTCATTTAACAATTCTTCTAACATATTTTCGCGCTTACTTTCGTCTTCTTCCACAATTTCCAAAATAGCTTTAATATTGTCTTCCACGCTTAAACTTCTGAAAATAGAAGCTTCTTGCGGCAGATAACCGATGCCCATACGGGCGCGACGGTACATCGGCATATTGGTAATATCTTCGCCGTTAATATGAACATCGCCGTAATCAGGCGTAATTAAGCCGATAACGCAATAAAAACATGTGGTTTTACCGGCGCCGTTAGGTCCTAACAAACCGACTGCCTCACCGCGGCGAACATGTAGCGAAACATTCTTCAAAACGGCGCGATTTTTATATTTTTTGCCGATATTAAAAATTTCTAATACCGAATCCTGATTATTTTTTTTCATTTTTTTCACCTTTAATTGCAGCGCCGGTAATCACACCGGAAACGCGCTTATTATGCGTATCAGACAACACGCGGCTGACGGAAGTTTTTAAGTCGGTAATCGCGCGGTCGCCGTAAATAACGCTGCCATTTTGCGTTATGGCAACATTATGCTTTAGTTCAACTTCATTTTTATGGGGTTGATACAACCCGTAATCGCCTTTGGCAACTCCGTCCGGCGTTACTACCTTTACATTATCGTAAGCTTCAATTTTTTCAATATCTTGCGTGCCGCCGTCCTTAAAAAAGACAAAAACCTTATCAGCGTACATCGTGTTATCGCCTTCAATAACTTTTACATTATTATAAGCTTCCGCCTTGCTGACTGCGCCGTTTTGAAAAAAGACCACTGCTCTGTCGGCATACATAGTGTTTTTTTCAGCGGTTAATTTAACATTGCCCCATGCCTCGGTTTTTTCAAACTCTAAGTTTTTGGCTTGCTTGATAAAAGCACGCATTTTATCGGAAGTTATAACATTTTGCGGCGTTTCAATTTTAACGTTTTCATCAGCTTCAGCCTTGTTTTCAGCACGATAATAACGAACCTGTCCGTCAGCAAACAAAGTGTTTTTTTCATCTGTTACTTTTGACTTGCCGATTAAGGTTAAAACCTGCGCGGCGTGATTATAGGTAAATTGCTCTGACCACAGTTTTCCCCAAGCACCGTAAGCATAAAGTTTTTGCGTGCCGTTACCTAAAGATTTTTTAAAATCATATTTAACTTCCTGCGTTTCAGCAGTGGTACCATCGGCATACACGGCCTTAACATTTTTTTCCAATTTCATGATATTGTTTTTTTGGTCATAATAGCCGACTTTGGAGCTGACCGCCACCGGTTTGTCATTGCTTCCGGCCGGAATTGTGCCTTGCGGATTAATAATTTTCATAACCTTGGAGCCGGCAGTGGTTTCATCAACCTGGTCAGCCTTGATTAAACTGACCAAATTATCTTTATCAGTAACCGAAAATTCAGTCTTTTCAATATGGAGTTTTTCAAGCTCGCCTTTTTTAGGCAACGTAACATCTAAATTAGCAACAGCCTCGTCTTTTTTTAATGACGGATAAAGCATAAGTAAAGCGATTAAAACAGCCGCTGTTGAAGGCATAACAAGCTTTGCCCCGCGTATGAGCTTGGCTTTTAAGCTTAAACGGCGACTGTTTTTTTCTTCAAAAGGATGCTCCCCGTTAAAAAACGAGTCTATCTTGCCATAATCAACCAATTACGCAACCCCTGCACGCAAACAGTCATGAATATGAATCAAGCCAATCGGTTTTTTTCCGTCAACCACAAACAGGTTGGTAATCCCTTTGCCGGTGGTGTTCATGGTTTTTAAGGCTTCAACCGCCAACGCATCAGGACCGATAGTTTTAGGATTTTTGGTCATAACGGTGGAAACTTTTTCCAAAATAAGCCCCGGCGACATCCAACGGCGCAAGTCACCATCAGTGATGATGCCGATTAAATCGCCATTTTTATCAACAATACCAACGCAACCTAACATTTTAGCAGTCATTTCCATCAGCGCGTCTTGCATAATGGTTTCTTCACCGACAATCGGCATTTCAGAACCACTGTGCATAAGGTCAGATACTTTGCTTAAAATAGCGCCAAGTTTTCCGCCCGGGTGACGTTGTTTATAATCAGTTGCCGAAAAGCCTTTGCGTTCCATTAAATCAATAGCCAAAACATCGCCCATAACCAAAGTGGCGGTAGTTGAGGAAGTAGGAGCAAGACCCAATGGGCATGCTTCGCCGTCATTAGGAAGTCTTAAAACAAGATTACTGTTTTTACCTAAGGTACTATCCGGATTTTTGGTAATAGCAACAAGCGGAATGCTAAAGCGTTTGCAATAGAGCAAAATATCAGCAAGTTCTTTACTCTCGCCGCCGTTAGAAATGGCAATAACCACATCATCAGTGGTCAGCATACCCAAATCGCCGTGGCTTGCTTCACTCGGGTGCACAAAAAAAGACGGCGTGCCGGTTGAAGCCAAAGTTGCGGCAATTTTACGAGCAATGTGCCCTGATTTACCCATACCGGTAACAATCACGCGGCCTTTGCAATTTTGCATTAAATCAAGAGCCTGAGTTAAGCTTTCATCAAAGGAATTTTCCATCATGCGCAAAGCTTCAACTTCTTTGTCAATAGTTCTTTTTGCACTGGCAATATCGTTTGCGAGTTTGCTGTTTTCAGCCATTTAAACCTCCAAAATAAGTTCAATCCAATGGCTTTAAATTAGAATCTTATTCCGCAGTTAGCAAGTTTTTTTTACGGTATTTATACAGAATATTATACCGGCTAAGCTTTTTCAGCCCAATGTCCGTCATTATCCTGCTGCCAATAATGAAGTTCGGCTCCGGAGCTACGCAAATTTTTCCATAAATCGCGCGCATTTTGCAGCGCCTCAGAATTGTTGCCGTCAAAAATATTAAAAATGCGGGTATAGATTTCAGTATCGCTCTCTGAGAGCATAGCTTCATCAGTTAAAAACAACATAGATGCTCCGTTAGGATTATCATCATCCGCGGAAAGCCATATCGGTTGCAATTCCGCCGCCCCGTCTTTTTTGCTGCCATGAGGCAAAAAGCTCTCATCATTATAAGTCCAGAGCAGAGAATTTAAAAAATCAACCCGCGCCTCAGTGCCGACTTTAACCTTGATTTTACTGCCGGAAGAATAAGCTTTTTCCAACAATTTAGGCAATACGTCTTCCAACGTTTGTTTTTGGAGATGATAAAAATCTACTCGGCTCAACTTGTCCTCCGTTCATTACTTTTGCGGCGCAACCACGCACTCAACAAAATAGGTTTCATCGGCGCGCGGATCATTAAAATCCAGTCTTAGCTGCTCGCCGCTTAATTCCGCCTCCGAAATCCGGCGCTCAATTTCATCGGGCACATAAACCGGAACACCGTTGATTTTAAGCAAAACATCGCCGGCTTTTACCCCTTTTTGCGCCGCCTCACTGCCGGATTTGACCGCCATAACCCGCAAGCCGTTAAAGGTCATGCCCAACTTGTTATACTTTTCTTCCGCCGGTTCAGTTACAGCTTTTAAGCGTTGAGCTTGAGTTTCTTTTACTTCCGGCATAAGCGCGGTCTGAGCATCAAGTTCACGAACCTCTCCGGCGCGCCGAATTGTGAGCTTTATTGCGCTGGCAGGCGACATTTGCGCAATTTGCGACACAAAAGCCGTAATTGCGGTTATCGGTTCATTATTTAAGGCAACTATCATATCGCCAACCTGCAAGCCGTTTTTTAAAGCCAAATTTTCATCCTGCAATGAAACAACCGTCAGAGCATTGGCGCCGTCTTGCGCCTGCGTTGATTTTACGGTAACGCCAAGCCAACTGCGTTCAACCTTGCCGTCAGATTGAAGCTTAGCAAGCACCCACTCCGCCTGATTGGAAGGGACGGCAAACCCCACCCCGACACTGTTGCCGGTGGTGGAAAAAATAGCGGTATTAACCCCGATAACGCGACCGCCCATATCAAACAACGGACCGCCGGAATTACCCTGATTGATGGCCGCATCAGTTTGTAAATAGTTATCATAAGAGCCACTGCCGATGTCGCGTGATTTGGCGGAAATAATACCGGCACTCACGCTGTTGCCGAGCCCGAACGGATTACCCGCCGCCATAACCCAATCGCCGACTTTAATTCTATCGGAATCGCCAAACTCAACAGCCTGCAATTTGGCTTTCGGTTCAATTTTTATCAGCGCTAAATCAGTTTGAAAATCTTGCCCGACTAAAATTGCCTGATACTCTTTTTTATCATCGGTTATCACGGTAATAGCATCTGCATTTTCTATAACATGGCGGTTGGTGGCTATGTAGCCGTCAGCGCTGATAACAAAACCTGAGCCAATACCGAAATGATTTTCCTGATTGGCAAACACTAAATTGTTCTGAATTTCTGGCGCGTCTTCCGCCTCTTGCTGCCGAGCTGAAATATTAACCACAGACGACATAACTTTTTCAACGAGCGGCGCAAAAGAAGTTTGCGCTTTTGCCGAACCAACTGCGCACACTCCGGCAAGCAATGCCGCAATTAAAGAACGAAACACCATTAGCTACTTCAAGCTCCCCTTAAAATAACGGAAAAAGTCAGATTCCGGCGATAACACAAACGAGTTTTTATCATTGCCGAGCGAAGTGCGATAAGCTTCAAGCGAACGATAATAAGCATAAAACTGCGGATCGGTTGCTGCCGCTTTGTTCCAAATGGCAGTCGCCTCTTTATCGCCTTCACCGCGGATAATTTGCGCTTGCTTTTCAGCCTCAGCAATAATAATGGTGCGCTCTTTGTCCGCCTTGGAGCGTATTTGTTGCGCCTCTTGTTGACCTTGCGCTCTGAACTCTTTGGCATCGCGGTCGCGTTCGGCTTTCATGCGGTCATTAATCGCCTGCAAAACCTCAATCGGCAAGTCAGCGCGACGAATCCGAACTTCAGCCACGCTCACCCCGATTTGTTCGGCATCGTTTTTAACCGCGTTGCTGATGTCTGCCATAATCTGCGCCCGCTCTTTGGAAAGAAGCTCCTGCAAAGTTACCCGACCCAAAACTTTGCGCACGGAAGAATTAACAATCTCTTCAAGCTTGCTACGGGCTTGAGTTTCAGTGCGCACGGTTTGATAAAACTTCAGCGGATCAACAATGCGATAACGGGTAAAGCTGTCAACATCCAAGCGCTTTTTATCGTTTAATACAATTTCTTGCGCCGGAGGATCCAAATTAAGCAAACGGGTATCATAGTAAACAACATTTTGAATAAGCGGCAGTTTGATTTTTAGACCGGCATCTTTGACCAAACGCACCGGCTCGCCGAACTGCAACACAATAGCTTGTTCGGTTTGATTAACCACATACAGCGAGCCGCTTAAAACCACTATGGTAACCGCCAATATAATTAAAAGATAAGCTCTTATATTTTTGTTCATTATTTTACCTCCTTACCTTTAACCGATAAAATCGGCAGTACATTTCCGCCTTTTGCCGACGGGTCAACAATTACGGTATCTGACTTGGAAAGAACATCTTCCATAGTTTCAAGATACAGGCGCTCAGCCGTAACTTTTTTGCCTTGTTTATACGCATTGTAAACCGATAAAAAGCGTTCCGCCTCGCCTTGTGCTTTGTTGATTACCGCTTCTTTATAGGCTTCCGCCTCCTGCGTGCGCTTTACCGCCTCGCCTTTGGCTTTAGGCAAAACCTCATTGCGGTAGGCTTCCGCCTCGTTTTTAAATCTTTCTTTATCGGCCTTGGCGCGCTGAACTTCATTAAACGCGTCAACAACCTGCTTGGGTGGGTCGGCTTTTTGCAACTTTACGCGCACAATTACCACGCCGGCGCCAAAGTCGTCCAACAATTTTTGTAATTCGGCTTTGGTTTCATCTTCAACCATGCCGCGGTCGCCGGTAATAATCGGTTGCATTTCGGACTGTCCGACAATTTCACGCAAGACCGACTGCGCCGCAACCCTGACCGTTACATCAGGACTCCTAACGTTAAACAAATAATCTTTAGCGTCTTTAATTTTCCAAACCACGGTTAAGTTAATGTCAACAATATTTTCATCGCCGGTCAACATGTGGCTTTCGGTAAAAGAGTTGAGAGCAACGCTTGACTGATTGTTATTGTAATAATGCGCCGCAGCATTAGTATTTTCCGAAACGCCCAAATTGATACTGCGCTCTTGCGTAACATTAACTTTTATCACGCTCTCAATCGGGTACGGCAAATGATAATGCAGCCCCGAATCGGTGGTTGTTATATATTTGCCAAAACGCAAAACAACTCCCTGCTCACTCGGTTGC
>JAJWCP010000001.1:0-1377 GCA_021617435.1 Pseudomonadota bacterium | reverse complement strand
AGCCATAACAGCAGCAAAACCGCAATTATAACTTTTAGCGGCAGATTAAAATTGTTTTTAGCACCGGACATTTTAGCGATTCTTATCGGCTTGAGCTGAATACGCGTTGCCGCCTCGCCGTTAGAATCGGGCAAATCAGTTTCCCACGGGTTGTTTTTTTGCGTCATAATATTTACCTCTGAATAAAGTTATCCGCCTTATAAGTTAAAGAAAGGCGTTTACATCTTAAAATAAAATAATATAAATATATCAGAAAAACAATTATAGTTAAAACTATATCCACATACTCAAGGATTAAAGATGACTGAAGAAGAAATTGTCCGTAAATATTTTGCCCCTGAACACATTGAAAGCGTTAAAAACTTTAACGGTCGGCTGATTGTAACCTTAAAAGGCATCAGCGAGCAAGCCGGCGCGGCCGAAGCATTAAAGGCGGAACTTGCCGCCTTGGACGGAATTAAAAAAGTGAGCATTGTGTTTACGCAAAACGTAAATACCGCCGGAGTTGCGCCTGAAATTGAAAAATGGCAAATTAAAAGCGTTAAAAAAATTATCGGGGTAGCTTCCGGCAAAGGCGGAGTCGGCAAATCAACCACTTCGGTAAATTTAGCGTTGGCTTTGGCAAATGCGGGCAAAAAAGTTGCGCTGTTTGACGCCGACATTTACGGCCCCTCTCTGCCGACCATGTTAGGTTTTGAAAACACCCCGCCGGTTTCGTATGACGGCAAAATATTTGAGCCTTTCCAAAACTTTGGGGTTAAAGCAATGTCTATCGGCTCGCTTATCGGGCGCGATACGCCGCTTATTTGGCGCGGAGCCAAGGCGTGCGGCGCCATTGAGCAGCTGTTAACCGAAACCAACTGGGGCGATTGCGACATTATGGTGATTGATATGCCCCCCGGAACCGGCGACATTCAACTGACCTTATCGCAACGCATAGACTTTGCCGGAATCGTAATTGTTTCAACGCCCCAAGACATTGCTTTAATTGACGCGATTAAAGGCGTGAATATGTTCAAAAAAATCGGCATTCGCATTTTGGGCATTATTGAAAATATGAGCTATTATATTTGCGAAAAATGCGGACACCGCGCTGATATTTTCGGACATGAAGGAGCTAAAAAAACCGCCGAAAAATTAGGCGAAACCTTTTTAGGCGAAATTCCGCTCCATTTGGAAATCAGAGAAAACGCCGACAACGGCACTCCGATTGCGGTAAGCAATCCGGACAGCCCGCATACTAAGGCGTATGAGCAAATCGCGCAAAAGATTATCAGCGAGTTGGAATAATCAGAAATTTTCATCTTTGCTCGTAAGTGAAATTTATACAACTTATGCACAGCACGGACTCGTAAATATTGCAAAAAAAAAACGCGA
>JAJWCP010000088.1 GCA_021617435.1 Pseudomonadota bacterium | reverse complement strand
CTTTGTCATACTCCGACTTGATCGGAGTATCCAGGTCAAACCAAGTAGCTAATTTATCCAACCTGGACACTCCGGTCAAGCCGGAGTGTGACAGTGTTTGTGCAGGTCGCAGTATGGTGGAAACGCTCGGCGTTCTTGCCATTATCGGCGTGCTTTCTGTCGGGGCAATTGCCGGTTACTCTAAGGCGATGAGTAAATACAAGCTTAATAAACATATGGAAAGTTTCAATATATTGTTAAACGAGGCAATTAAACTACTGTTAGCAAGCGATGAACCGACAGGCGATAAGAGCGAGCGTTACAGTAGTTTGACCGCAGCGCAGTTGGTGAAAGCTTTTGCAAAAAGCTTGAACTTACAAGCTAGACCGACCCCCGTAGGGGTGAGATTCCCCTCTCTATTAAACAAAAAAATACTCAGTCATTAAGACTGAGTATTTTTATTATTGGTGGAGCTGAGGGGAATCGAACCCCTGACCTCCTCAATGCCATTGAGGCGCTCTCCCAACTGAGCTACAACCCCATCAGTGATGGTATGCGGGCATATTACAATAAAAATTTTTAATGTCAAACACTTTTTGCTAAACTCTTAAAAATAAAAGCGCCCGCAAAATTATACGGACGCTTTAGTTTAACTGCGTTTAGCTTATTCTTCCGAACCACCTTCAGTCTCAGCTGATGCCATAATATCCGGCAAAGTTCCGATAGCTTTTTTACGTTTCAGCTTGTTTACAAATTTAATAGAACGCTGAGCATCCCACTTCTTTTTACCTTCTTCATGCTGAAAGATTTGTTTGTAAACTTCAATCGCCTGATCAAATTCAGACAATTTAGTTAAGCACGAAGCCAAACCGTCATACATTTTGTGATGATAACGACCATTTACAAGCTGTTGAGCTTTTTTGTAACATTTGAGAGCGTCTTTAAACTTAAACATTTTTTGATAAACAAAGCCGATACTAATCCATGCCTGAATTTCACTGCTGTTAATATTTAAGATTTTGGTAAAACATTTCAAGGCGGAATCATTATCGCCCATTAACTGATAGGTAACACCGATACCGTTCCATGCTTTAACATTGGTTTTATCAGATGATAACACCTTTTTGAAAAACGCGATTGAACGGTCATATTGTTTAAGTTTTTGGAGTGTAACCGCAATGCTGAGCAAGGTTTGCGGGTGTTTGTTGTCAATCTTCATGGCTTGTTCCAAAACATCCAAAGCTTCTTTGAACAAAAACATGTGTTGCAATGCAATCGCTTTACCGTTTAATGCCTCAAGCGAGGTTTGATCAATGGCAAAAGCCTCATCAAAGCAGGCGATAGCCTCTTTGTAAAGTCCGCGCATTGAAAGGGTAACACCTTTATTGTTAAGCACCTCAACTGATTTCGGATTAAGCACAAGTGCCTTATCAAAACATTCAACCGCATCCGTGTAACGGCTCATTTTTTGAAACGCAAAACCCTTGGAGTTCATAGCCTTCCATGAATCCGGCTGTTCTTTCAAAACTTCATCAAATTGTGCAACAGCCTCTTTATACATACCGCTGTCTAATAATTCCTGCCCTCTTTTATAGGCGTTGTTGTCGTTCATTTTTACCATTTTCTTCTCTTTTCCAAAGTTACAAAATAATTGGTAAAAAACACAATATCATTATAAATCTTTTATGTCAAGTTTTGAATCGCGCCCCTCAAATGGGTTTTATTTGCTTATATATAGGCAAATCTTGCCTTACATCACGATAGTGGCAATTAATTTTTGCACAAAAATTCTTTATTTTTTGGCGTTTTTCGGCAAAATATTGACGATAATCTTCAGCAAAATCTTTTCCGACCACCGTCAAAACCTGTTTCTGATTATGATATTGCGCCAAATATTCGCCCGTCGGAGGCGCCTTCGCCTCAAGCTCATCAAAAACATTTATCAAATAAAGCTCATGATTACGGGCAAAACCTGATAGCACCGCCGCCGATTCTGCCTCCATATCGGTAAACGAGCCGATAACAAACACAATCGCCCGATGTTTGGCCTTTTGCCGCAAAAGTTTTAATGATTTAATCGCGCTATCCGATTCGTTTGTTTGATATAAACTTTCGGCGGCGATTTTTTCAATCTGTTTAAAAACCGCAAACAAATTTTCAACCGTGCGCTTAGGCTCAAAAATAAGCGTTTTACTGCCGTCAAAGACCGCCATTCCAACACGGTCTTTATTTTCAAGCGCGTACCAACCGATTAACGCCGCAACTTTGGCGGCTGTGACAGATTTTAACTCCCGCTTGGTGCCAAAGCGCATTTTTGCTGATAAATCAAGCCAAATATAAACCTCGCGGTCTTTTTCCTCATTATAAAGTTTGGTAAACGGCTGATTTTTGCGCGCCGTAACCCGCCAATCAATATCGCGCACATCATCGCCATAATTATAAGCGCGAACTTCTTCAAACTCAATACCTCTACCCTTAAAAGCCGAACGAGAATCTCCTGCCTGCAATGAGGTTTGATTAAGCTTAAAATCGCGCAAATAAGGGACATAGCGCCGCATCAGAGCCAACTGCTTAAAATCAGCCGCCAACGTCGGATTAATTTTAGGCGTTTGTTCTGACTTCAACAATTCCGAGAGACTCTTGAATTTAAACATCGGAGTTTCCTTCCGTTTACGGCAATGGCACCGCTTTTAGCAAAGAGCCGATAACATTATCAGCGCTGATGCCTTCCGCCTGCGCCTCAAAGCTCAAGATTACACGATGCCGCAAAACATCATAAACCACGGCGTGAATATCTTCCGGCGTAACAAAATCGCGCCCTGCGAGCCATGCGTTAATTTTAGCGCACTTATCAAGCGCAATGGTGGCGCGCGGACTTGCCCCAAATCGAACCGCGCCGGCAAGCTCGCCGTTATATTTTTCCGGCTTGCGGGTTCCCATAATCAGCTGAATCAAATATTGCTCCACCGCTTCAGAAGTATGCACATCTAAAACTTCGCGCTGAGCCGCCAAAATTTCTGCAATATCCAGTTTGGCAAACAATTTTTCCGATTCTTGTTTACCCGAAAATCTACTCTTGCCCACTTTATCTTCCGCGCGCACCAATTCCAAAATTTTCTTTTCGGTTTTAGCATCAGGCTGATTAATTTTTATATACAATAAAAAACGGTCAAGCTGCGCTTCCGGCAAATTATAAGTTCCTTCATGCTCAATCGGGTTTTGGGTAGCAAGCACCATAAATAATTCAGGCAGAGCATAACGTTTGCCGCCAACGCTAACCTGCCATTCCGCCATAGCCTCCAACAACGCCGATTGTACCTTAGCGGGCGCTCGGTTAATTTCATCGGCGAGCACAAAGTTGGAAAAAATCGGTCCGCGCCTGAACTCAAAATTACCGGAAGTGGCAACATATATATCGCTTCCGGTAATATCCGACGGTAGCAAATCAGGCGTAAACTGAATGCGGCTGAAATCAGCATTTACACTGTCAGCAAGCGTTTTAATCGCTTTGGTTTTAGCAAGCCCCGGAGCTCCTTCAACCAAAGCATGCCCGCCGGCAAGCATGGTAATCAGCAATTTTTTAACCAAATCTTCCTGACCGACAATCCGTTCTTCCAAATGATTTTTTAAATTTATGATTTTATCGCGCAATTCTGACATAATAACCTCGTAATTGTTCATAAGTGCCTATAAAATATCTTTCCTTTCGGATAATAATATTATATATATGGCTAATCGGTTAAAAAAACAAGAAGTAATGCACCATGAACAACATTTTTGATTTGGAAGATTCCGCCGCTCAAGATTATGACAATATCAGCGCTCTGCGTCCTGAATATGCGTGGCTGAACACCTTAAATCCGGAACAGCGGCAAGCGGTTGAAACCACCGAAGGCCCGCTCTTGGTGCTATCGGGCGCCGGAACCGGCAAAACCAAAGTTTTAACCACCCGCCTGGCATACATTTTAGCCACTATGAAAGCCGAGCCGTGGAATTGTTTAGTGGTTACCTTTACCAACCGCGCCGCCAAAGAAATGAAAACCCGCGTGCAAGAAATTATTGGCGGAGTTGCCGATTCGGTTTGGCTTGGCACATTCCACAGCATTTGCGTTAAAATTTTGCGCTCACACGCCGAGCTTGCCGGCTTAAAATCTAACTTTACCATTTTGGGCGAAGACGACCAACGCCGCCTGATTAAACAAATTATTGAAGCCGAAGGTATTGATGAAAAAAAATATCCGCCGCAGGCTTTTGTTGATAAAATTCAGCGTTGGAAGGATAAAAATCTTCCGGTAGATAAAGTTGCCGCCGATAATAAAGACAACATCACGCTAATGGTCTATCAAAAATATCAGGCGCGAATGCTTGAGCTTAACTGCGTTGATTTTGGCGACATTTTGCTTTACACCCTTAAAATTTTGCTTGAAAACCAAGATATTGTAAAAAAATACCAAGAGCAGTTCAAATACATTATGGTTGATGAGTATCAAGACACCAACGTTACGCAATATATGTTTTTGCGCCTGCTCTCACAAATTCATCATAACTTATGCTGCGTGGGCGATGACGACCAATCAATTTATTCATGGCGCGGCGCCGAAGTTGAAAATATTCTGCGCTTTGAAAAAGATTTCAGCAACGCTAAAATTATCCGCCTTGAACGCAATTACCGTTCCACCGGCAATATTTTAAGAGCCGCCTCCAACTTAATCGGACACAACGAGGCAAGACTCGGCAAAACCCTCAAAGTGGCGGAAAACTCCCCCGCCAACCGTTGCCCGAATGAAAAAATTAAGGTTATAAGCACCTACAACGGCGAAGAAGAAGCTAAATACGTGGCCGATGAAATTGAAAACTTAAAGCGCTCCGGCTACCAATATTCCGACATAGCGGTTTTGGTGCGCACTGCTTTTCAGACCCGCGAATTTGAAGAAAAATTTATTGCCGAAGCCATACCTTATCAGGTTATCGGCGGTCCCAAATTCTATGAGCGGCAGGAAGTGCGCGATTTGCTTGCTTATTTCAGAGTAATTTTACAACCGGCCGACGATTTGGCTTTTGAACGCATTATTAACAAGCCGGCGCGCGGCATCGGCGCCAAAAGCGTTGAAAAATTTCAGGATTACGCCCGTGAGCACCATATTTCCATGTTTGACGCCGTTAATGAAATGCTTGAAAACGGCTTGATTACCGGCAAAAGCAAAACCGCCCTTACAGAGCTAATGGAACACTTCAAAGAATGGCAAAAAGCCGCGCAAATTGTCAGCCCTGATGACTTAGCCGCACAGGTCTTAGACGATTCCGGTTACTTGGACATGCTTAAAAATGATAAATCAGCCGAAGCCCCCGGACGTATTGAAAACTTAAAAGAATTGGTCGGCGTAATGGGTGATGCTGATAATTACCCCACATTGGCCGATTTTTTAGAGCATGTAAGTTTAGTTATGGATAACGACAGCGCCGTTGATTCTAACAAAGTGTTGTTAATTACGCTACACTCCGCCAAAGGTCTGGAATTTAAGGTGGTATTTTTACCGGGGTGGGAAGAAGGTTTATTTCCGCACCAACGCGCGCTTGATGAAGGCGGCAAAAACGCTTTGGAAGAAGAGCGCCGTTTAGCCTATGTTGCTATTACTCGCGCCCGCGAAAAACTTTATATTTTAACCGCATTTACCCGTCGCATTTACGGGCAATGGCAGAACAACACGCCGTCGCGCTTTTTTAACGAGTTGCCATCTGATTGTTTGGCAATCAGCAACAATGCAAATCGTTATTAC
>JAJWCP010000087.1 GCA_021617435.1 Pseudomonadota bacterium | reverse complement strand
AATTATTTTCCCGAATCAAATCAGAATGCACCGTCGTTTAAGAGGTATGTCAATGCAGGAGTTGGCTGATCATTTAGGCGTCAGTTTATCTGCCATTTCCAAAATTGAAAAGGGATATCGGCGCCTTAATCAGGAACAACTGATTCAGGTTGCGGAGCTTACTGATTGTACTTTGCAAGATTTATACGTTAATGAACAAAATTCACAGCAAGAAGTTATTCAGGCATGGCGCCGCGAACAAGAAAGACGTAGCAAAATCAATGAAAACGCCGGCTTAAAAACTTTGGGCGCCGCTTTGCGTCATTTGCGCACCGACCGCGGGCTGACTTTGATGGAAGTTGCTGAAAACGCCGATATGACCTTGTCGGTTTATCATCGTATTGAAATGGGGCAACGTGAAGTTTCAGACAAAGAATACTTAAATATTGCGCGCGCTCTGTCTATGTCAGTTGAAAAACTTAAAGATGAAATTAAGCGATTGGATGATGCCGGTCAGCTTGAAGACATTATTCAGAAAAACGACACTAAATATAAATTGCTTGCAACTCCAAAAGGCGCGACCTCCTCTGTTTTTGCTTCTTTTTCATCTGAAAATACCAAAATTAAAGTATTCGGCTCAGCCGGAAAAGACGGCAACATTATTATTGACCGTGAAGATGACGAAGCCAAAGAAGTTGCTCGTCCGGTTCAGCTTGCCGGCAAACGCGATGCTTACGGTGTTAACTTGTGTACCCGCCGTTTAGGTTCGCTATTGCCGAATCGCGCTATTTTATTTGCCGACCCGCAAGATATGGTCAGCATCGGCGATATTGCTTTGTATTACGTCAACGATAATATTGCCGAGCTTTTGAGTATTCGCGAAGACGAAAATGGCGAGCTCTACGGAATACGTTGGAATCCTGATGAAAAAATCAAGTTAACCAACAATGATTTAAATAAGATGCATAAAATAGTTGCAATCAATTTATAATCTGCTAAAACTCCACTGAAAAGTGGAGCTTTTTGTTAGTTGTTAACTTGAAATTTACTCCTGAGCAATTAAAATGTTGTTCTAAGATGATATAAGTTTTTTAAAGGGATTTCACTGTGTCCGACGAGCTGGTAGAATCTGCGGAATTTGGCAGAAAGAAAAAAGACGAAGAAGAGCCGATTTTGGTTGCTCAGCGTTTTTTAAATATTTATCGGCAAATGCATATTTTTAATAAAGAACGCCAAGAACAATTTGATGACATGTTATTGGCGCTGCCGTCAGATATTCGCATTTTGTTAAGCACCCTCCCCGGCGGTTCATTGTTGCTTGAGCATATTGAAGAAGTTGAGCACAAACGCGGTTTGGTATCGCCGAATCTTAACGTTAAAAGCGGCACTAATTTTCGGAAAAAAAGCGCGGAAGATTTAATGCAATCACCGGCGCCAAGCGCACCCAAAGCAGATAGCGAGCCTAAACCGACTACAAACAGCGGCGGCGGAATTATTATTGACGCGTCTTTTGCCTCGGAGCTTTCAAATTCATTATCATTTGCGTTGCAACAAACCGAAAGACGGTATAAAGACGATATTCGGGCTTTAACCGAAACGATTACCCGTTCTATTACAGAATCGCAAACAGCTATCGCCAATATGATGAAAGATGTTGTGTTGGCATCGCAAGTGGCAGCACAAAACCAAGCGTTCGTTGCTCAAAACACAGCTCAGCAAGTCCAGAACATCGCTGCGCAAAATGCGAACGCGGCAATGCCAAACATGACGCCTGCTCCGCAAGCCCCGATAAATGAGCCGCTCAAAGAAATTGCAGAAGTAAAACCGACGGCAGAAGTAAAGTTGGTTGAAGAAACAAAACCGGCGGCGGTAAAAAAAGCGGATGCACCCCGAAAAGAAGTTTTGCCCCCGAAAGAAACACAAGCTCCGAGAGAGGCTCCGGCTAAGGAAACTCCAGTTCCGGCGGTTAAAACTTCCGGTAAAGATAAAAATCAGGCTGATATTAAAGCGGTTGTTCAGACAATTAAAGTCTCTCCGACAACCGCGCCTGAAAAAGATAAAAATGAACATCCCGGCAATAAAAATTCATTACCGGCTAAACAAAACGCTAATGTGCCGGTTACAGAGCCTGACAAAACCCAAACAAATAAGCCCGCCAAACCAGCGGACAATAATGCGGAAATTAAACAGGAAGTAAAATCTGAGGTTAAATCGGAAATTAAGGTTGAAATCAAGCCGGAAGAAAAAGCAGAAACCAGAACTGAAAATCAATCTGAAGCTAAGCCAAGTAACAATACCGCAAAAGATGATAAAAACAAAGCTTTGCCCGAAGATGAAAATCCGCTCAGCCAAATCAGGAAGGCATTAAAGGCGGATACAACCAGTAACAGGTCGGATAAATCTGCCGACAAACGCAATCAGGAAAATAAAAACAATAATCAGCAACCTGCTAAAAAGAAAAATAAAAGCACGTTGATTATTCCTGAAGATATTGTGTCGCTCGCTAACATGCCGGATACGCCGATTTCATTAGACGATATTCCGGATTCACCGATTTCATTAGATGACATTCCGGACTCATCGTTAACCGAAAAGCCGAAAGAAACTCCGGCAATTAATTTGCAAGCTGAGCCTGAAAAAGCGGCAAAACCAGTTTTACCTGCTGAAAACTCAAACAACACCCCTGCTCTGCAAACTGATAATGATGACGATTGGGAATGGGAGTATGTTGATGAAAACGGCACTCCCGAATCCAAAGGCAGTGACGATGAATGGGAGTGGGAGTATGTTGAAGATGACGGCTCTGCCGATGATGGGAACAGCGATGATTGGGAATGGGAGTACGTTGAAGATGACGGAACCACGCCTGAAGAGAAAAAGGACTGAATATAAAAATTTTGCTTTATTGTAAAAAAGTGATTTACAAAAGTTTTATCCTAAATTATTCTTAAACTCAAGGAGTAAGATATGGAACAAAATAACAATACCGCCGCTTTTGATGTAACTGCTCAAGATACGGTTATTTCGCCGGTTACAAAGGAAGATTTATGGTACGTTGATAATTATATGGTATTAAGGGATTATTACGACCGTACCATTTCACGTATTGCCGCCCGTTGTATCAGAATGGGCAATATTGCTCTGGAAGAATATCCTTTTTATAACTACATTCTGGACGTGCTTGAAGAAATTTGCGATACAGGAAATTATATTTTGTCACGCAAAGAGCTTTATCCGTATGTTGAGCGTAAAATTGCCGGCGGCGTAAAAGCTCTGCAAAAAAACGTTAATCTTTACCAACAGGAATTGCAAAACAACTCTTCGCCGGATATGGTAAAACAAGACCCGCAAGAATTAAACAAGATGAAAGAAGCTCTCGGCGAAATTGATAAATCAACCGACCCGACCGTCGGCGCCGGTATGAATATGGACGATGTGGTTAACAAGCTTTTGAAACAAGCTGAAGAAGATGGCGAAGTCAGCATTGAAGACGTTAACGCATATAACGGAGAAAAACAAGAATGATAAAAAAGCTTTATTTGTTGACTGTTTTGTTTGCATGCGTAATTTCAGCATCGTGCCAATTACATCAAAATGAACAGACCGTGGTTACCAAAGATGACGAATCGGATATTTACCGTTTTAATACCGAGGTAGTTTATCCGGAAGATCAGCGGTACATACGCACGCCGGACGGCGCTAATGCGCTTGATTTGGAAACCCCGCTGCGTTGCAACGTAAACTGGGAAACGCAGCAAATGGTTTTAACCTTGCCGATTAACAATTCAGCCTTTAAGTTTGAACGCATGGAGCGTAATGACAAGCTTCCGCGCTTTGAAGTTACCGGCTTTACGTTTGATACCATGCCGGCGGAAAAGGCGTTGTATAAACTCACCAAAGAAGCAGGCATTAAACTTGTAGCTAAGGATGCGCCTTATGCCAGCTTATCAGGAGATAATATTAAAGGTGAGTTTAGCGATGTGGTTAATATGATAACCAATGCCGCGGAAGTTTATTACTCTTATAACAGTGACACAAAAACCATGACCTTGCACCGCAAGAGCGAAATGATTTTGTACGTTCCGCAATCACGCCCGCTGATTTTGGCATTTTTAGACGTGTTGCGCGGTTCGGGGATTACGGATATGACTACCAACTGGGCGGACTATTCAATCACTTTTGACGCCGATATTGAGTTACAAAACAAAATTACCACTTTAATCAATTACTTTGAGAGCAATCCAAACTTGGTTGCTTATGACGTCAGCGTATTTAAAATTTATCCTAATGACGGCTGCGATGTTGAATGGAAAAATCTGCTTGACGCCTTTCACTTTGGTTCAATTACTACCGCGCAAACCGGCGTTATCGGCAGAGTTTTGACCACCACCAACGACATTAATCTTGAAAACCTGCAACACTTTTTAGGTAAAAATGCTAATGTGGTATCCGTTTCAGAAGGAAAATTTGTAGTGCCTAATCTGTGGCTTTCACGTTTTGATGTCGGCAAATGCGGAAAAATGAAGTGCGCAGAATCAGAGCTTTCAATTTTGGCTAAAGCGTCAGTTAATAAAGATAACCATATTAACACCGATGTTACGCTTGAAACTGCAAACGGGCAAGTTACCCAATTTAAGGTTCGCAACAAACTTGGTGAAAACTTTATGATTATCGGTCTGCCGAACGCATTGTTCGGGCAGCCTTCACCGCGCTCTGAAACCGTTATTTTTATGGTTCCGCGCTTAATCAGAACTTTAAAAACTACTGAAACTATTAAAAATAAAATCTAAGGAATAATACGATGGATGATTTAGATTTGGATGATATTGACTTGGAAAACTTTAACTTTGATGATGTTTCCAATAAAAACAAACAAAAAAAAGCTCCGGAAGTTAATAATGTTAATACCGCTAATTCGGCGCAACATCAGAGTCAGAATCAGAATGAAACTCCTAAACCGACAGCAGAAAACACTGCAGTGCCGGAGGTGGAAAATCGCCCGCGTTTACGCAAAATCAAACGTCCGAAATTTCATAACGGACCGATTAACAACGTTAATATGCCGAATATAAACGATATGAACTTAAACGCTCCCTCTCCGACTGAGGCTTATCCTGAGCGCCATAATCCGACCGCGGCTCCGGCCGGCGGACTGATTCGGGCAAGCGACTTGCCGTTATCAGCACAAGCAAGTAACCAATATACTCCGATGAATGTTGATAATTCACAAATACCTTACGGCAACAATTATGTTACCGATGAAGATGAGTTTGTTTATCAGGGCAATGACGGCGCCATTATGGGTAAAACTGACAATAAAAAAATGTTAATTATTGCTTTTGTATGTTTAATAATCGGCATGCTTATGGGCAATTTGTTCTTCTCATCAGAACAAGTGGTGCAAAACGGTTTGCAAGGAGTGGTGGTCAATCCTGAAGTTCCGGCAGGACGCGCAAGATGCGGCTTGGCGGAGCGTACTCAGGGCTGTGTTTTGTATATTATGAACCCGCAACGTCAGGATTTAAATGGTCGTGATTTTTATGATTGGGCTTCACAGCTGACAGGTAGACAACGTTTTGTGATTGAAACCGGAAATATGCGTTATTCCAGTGTAAAAATCCGTCCGGGAAATATCGCGCAACTTAATATTCCGCCGTTACAATAGTGGTAATGATAAAAAGCAAAGGGCTGATTTTTATCAGCCCTTTTAAATTACGCAACAGTACCGAATGTTACCTTAACGGAAACTTTTCATCAACATATTCCGCGAGGGTCATGGCGCCGTATTTACGCAAAAGCATAAGCATACAGCCGTTGGGA
>JAJWCP010000086.1 GCA_021617435.1 Pseudomonadota bacterium | reverse complement strand
AGCCCGATGGTGACAGAAAGGGGAAGGACGCATCGCTCAAGCCCGATGGTGACAGAAAGGGGAAGGACGCATCGCTCAAGCCCGATGGTGACAGCTTGTGCGCAGGTCGGTCTATGGTGGAAATGCTTGGAGTCTTAGCTATTATTGGTGTTTTGTCAGTTGGGGCGATTGCTGGCTACAGCAAGGCGATGTTCAAGTACAAGCTTAACAAACAAGCGGAAAGCTTTAATAGTTTGCTTAACAGTGCCATTCAACTATATCCTGATTTAACTCGCACTTATGCCATAAATAAATTTAACAATGCTACTGGTGCGCAGTTTGTTTTAAACATTTTCGGTAAAATGAACTTAATACCTGACGGTATGCACATACAAAATAACTATATTGTAGATATTTTTAAAAACCATATTTGGTTTAGCTATTACAATGGCTTGGACGGCGCTTCCAATGAATATTTAATGTATGTGACTTTAGCCCGCACCGGTAACACTTTGAGCAGCCATGATAAAGAAGTTTGCCGCAATATGGTAACCGTTGCCAAAGAAAACTCTGAGAATTTAGCATGGCTTGCAATGCGTTCATATCAGGGTGGTACTTCCTCTAATCAAACCAACTTGTTTGGAGGGCTTGCTGATTTATTTATCAGTAATGTTCCCCAAAACCGCTTATTACGTAATGCCGGAGTTAAAGAAATTGACGATTTTTGCTCGGCTTGCGATTCAGAAGATGCCTGTCAATTACTTGTTTATATTACGGTAACGGCAAACTAGCAAATTAAACCCCGCAGCCGGTTAAAGCCGCGGGGTTTTGTTATGCTTAAAGTTTTAATTTTTTATCTAAGCGCTCAAGCTCGTCAATATATGATGAAATCAGCTTTAAGCCCTTGTTCCAAAAATCCGGACTGTTCGGATTGAGGTCAAACGGCTTTAAGATTTGCTCATATTCGCCGATTGCGGTCTGCGACAAAAGATGCAAATATTTATCGGCAAAATCAGGAACCGTGCCCTCTTGCTTAACCTGATAAAGCGAGTTTACCAAACAATCGGCAAAAGAATATGCGTAAACATAAAACGGCAAAAAGAAAAAGTGTCCGACTTGCGACCAAATATAGCGGCAGTCATCGCCGACTTCAACATAATTGCCAAGGCTGGATTTCATTTCTTCAAGCCAAATTTGACATAAACGTTCTTCCGAAACTTCGCTTAATTTACGCTCAGCGTGGGCGCGGGTTTCAAAAAAGTGAAACGCAATCTGCCGCACCGCGGTGTTAATCATATCATTAACTTTAGAGGCAATCAGGCACAAACGAGCTTTGTCATCAGTGGTGTTTTTAAGCATATCCTGAAAAACCAACATTTCGCCGAACACAGAAGCAACTTCTTCGGTCGTCATCCGCGAACGCTCGTTTAACTCGCCGTTTTTAATGCGCAGTTGATGATGGCAACCATGTCCCAACTCATGGGCTAAGGTTAAAACATCATTTTGCTTGCCGACAAAATTTAAGAATAAATAAGGGTGCATGGTGGCAAGCGGCCCGCTGCAATACGCCCCGCTCCGCTTTCCGTCGCGCGGAGGAACATCAATCCAGTTATGGTCAAAAAAGTCTTGCGCGATTTTACCGAGTTTGGGCGAAAAATTGTAATATCCGGCTAAAACCATTTTAACCGCGTCGTCCCAACTGTATTTAACATCAGCCGAAAATGGCAGCGGCGCGTTGCGGTCCCAATAGCTGATTTTTTTTACTCCCAACCATTTGGCTTTAAGTTTATAAAAGCGATGCGCCAAATTTTTATAATTGTCTTTTACGGTTTGCGCAAGTGTATCAACCACATTATCAGGTACTTCTTCGGCTAAATTGCGCGCTGAAACCGGAGTTTTGAAGCCGCGCTTGTTATCCTCAATTGCTTTGTCTTTCATAATCATATTATAAACAAGCGTAAACAACGGAGCGTTTTGCGCCGCCACGCGGTTAATTTCCGCACCGGCCTGATGGCGCAATTTAGCGTCTTTGTCCAAGGTCAATTTAGTAATTTCGGCATCGTTATAATTTTTGCCATTAACAGTGTAAACAAGGCGAGATGATGTTTCTTCATACAAGCGAACCCACGCTTCTGACGAGGTGATGGATTTTTCAAGCAAAATTTCTTCCACCGGCTCGCTGAGTTCATATTTTTTATATTTGCGAATCCGCTTAAAATAAGGCTTATAAAAAGCAACCTGTTTATCTTTCAGCCATTCTTTGATTTTGGCTTCCGGCAAGCGGTTAAATTCTAAGCTGAAAAACACTGACGGTTTGGCATATTCGGTTAATTTTTCAGAGATATTCTGGTAAAACGCCATCGCTTCCGGATTTTTCATTTGCGTTGACATATTAAGATACGCAAAACCGCCAAGCCTGCTGCCGATTTTGGCCAATTTTTCCTGTTCTTTGAGCAAAGCGAGCATTGCTTTAGCATCAAGCGATTCAAGCTTACCTTTATATTTTTTAGAAAACGCCGCCACGCCTTTGCGATATTTTTCCAAATCGGCGTTAACTTTGGGGTCATCGGTGCCTTTATATAAGTCAGACAAATCCCATGCCGGTAACATCTCATTTTTGCTCTTCATTTACATTCTCCCTTACAACATCTTTAATATTTTGATGAATATTTTGCTTAACTTCCTCTTTAACCGCAACTTCCGAATCGGAATCGGCTTTGGCGTTGTTCCATTCTTTTTCCAAAGTATCCCAATCTTGTTGCAGTTTTAACATATCTTCTTCAGAGTGCGGATTTTCGGCATAGTATTCTTGCACGGCGGCGTCATCTTCCGCCGCCTCAGGCTCGGGCAGCTCCGGTTCAAACAAATAGTTGCTCCACGGAGCGGGCTGTTTGCCTTCCGCCCAAGCTTTAGCGCCGACCAAAACCACCTTAAAATCACAACCGGTGTTTTTAACAATCGCTTTGCTCATACACCAATGTTTATGCTCATTGCAGGCAAAAACTTCTTTTACCAGTTGTTGCGTACACGGAATAAATCCGCGCTTCATGGCATCTTGACGAGGCGAATAAAACACCAGCGCCATAAGACCTAAAAATAGCGCGCTGATAAATGACAACAAAAGTCCGAACCAGTGAATTTTAATAAAATTACGCATGTTTACCGTTCTTTACATAGGTTTCCAACAAGGCTAATTCTTCACGCGTGTTGGCGCTGGCAACTTCTTCCGGCTTGCCCTCAAATGCCGTACATTTAAGCCCCATTTTACGCGCAACGCTTACCGCATCGGTTAAATAATATTCGCCGGCGGCATTTTCATTGCCGATATTATTTAAAATTTCAAACAAGTGC
The DNA here is from genome assembly GCA_021617435.1 of Pseudomonadota bacterium. Lineage (GTDB taxonomy): Bacteria > Pseudomonadota > Alphaproteobacteria > RF32 > CAG-239 > CAAFZY01. Next base: position 2,535 of record JAJWCP010000086.1, on the reverse strand, counting down.
TTGCCGTCAAAGGCCATAAAACCCGAATTGCAAAAACCGATAGCTTTTTCTTCATCGGTGGCATCTTTATATTCCACGATAGATATAAGCTCATCGCCTTGCATTTTAAGGCGTCCGTAACGAGCGGCATCTTGAGGCTTAAAGCCCAAAACCACAACGGCATAGCCTTCGCGAACTTTATTTACAGCCTTCATAAAAGTTTGTTTGGTAATAAGCGGCGTATCGCCGAAAATAACCATAACCGCGCCGTCAAAACCTTTTAACAAATCAGCGGCGCATTTAACCGCATGACCGGTACCGAGCTGTTTGTCCTGCACGCAGGTTTGGTGCGGAGCCACCGTTTGTTTTACCAAATCGCCGTCAGGTGCAATCACCGTAACAATTTTATCCACGTTCATGTTTTCAAGCGTGTCGGTAATATGTTTAATCATCGGCTTGCCGCAAACCGGCATCATCACCTTAGGTAAATCAGATTTCATGCGGGTACCTTTGCCGGCGCCTAAAATAACGGCTGCAATTTTGTTACTCATTTTATTGTGCTCCTTATAAAATTTTTCATTATCTTTTAATATCTGGAGTATATTATACAAAGTATGTTTTATTTGTTAACATAAGGATTGCGTTTATGAATAAACTTTTTCTTGCAATTTGTTTCAGTATATTTGCTTTTAACGCCAAGGCGGCAACTGTTGAAATTAAAGACGTTAACACGGTGCGCCCGCAAGAACAGGTAACTGACAGTTCTGTTTTTTTGCCTGACAATATGCCCGACCCTGACGATACTGAAGAAGTAATTGCCTTTTTTAAGGAGCGCTTTAAGAATGCCTCGGTCAGCCATGCCAATGAGTTAGGCGATTTAAATCAGTCAGATTCCATAGATGTTCAGCACAGCTCAGAATATATCGCGCAAATACAAGAGCAACGCAAATCAACTTTTGAAAAAATTTACGATGCGGCAATGGGACGTATCAGTGGCAACCGCTCCGCTGATGACGCGCACGCGCCAACCACTTTTTATGAGCTTGCGCCCGAAGAGCAAACGCGAATGATTAGCGAACTTTCACAATCTGATATTCCGCTTGTGAACGTTGTTTTGCCTACCGGTAAAAAAATTGTGGCGCCGGCGCGCGAGCATGTTCCGTATTTGCTCGCCACCCTTAATATTTTGCCTTCCGGCTTAATTCAGGTACAAGAAGATATTACCGTAGTTGCCAACGGGCAAAAGCTTAAACACGGGCTGACCAAAGTTTTGCCCAAGTACAGCACCTCCCGCGCCGGAGTTAAAAAGAAACTTGACATTCAGTTGCTTTCAGTTGCCTTAAACGGTTCTGAATTGCCGTATATGTTAGAAGAAATCGGCGATTATATTTATATTAAGCCGCGGCATGAATATATATTACAGCCGGGGGTTTATACCTATACTTTCAAATACCTGCTTGACCGCAAGCTTTGGTATTATGACGACTTCAGCGAGTTTTATTGGGATGCCGCCGGTAGCTATCTTAATTTGGTAATTACATCTGCCAATGCGATTGTGGCTATTCCGGACGGAAAAAACTTTTTGTCGCAAAGCGTTATTACCGGATACCCTAAACATTTATCTGACAAACGCGCGGTTGTTGCCTCGCTTGATAATAATGCGTTGGGCTTTGCTTCCCTCACCCCGATTTTACCGCATGAGGGCATGCACATTTTGGTGTCACTGGATAAAAACGTGTTTATGGAGCCGGAATTAGGGCGTAAATTTGTTTGGTTTGTTACCGATTACGGCGATGTGCTGTTTGCGTTTGCCGGATTGGCGGCTATTTTAATTTCATATATGCTGTCATGGAAATACTTAAAGCGCAACAAAACCAAAGCTCGCCATTCATTCAAGCAAACCGCGGCAACCATGCGTTTTATGCTCAAAGGCGTATTTGATAAAACGGCGTTTGCGGCGGCACTGCTGGAAATGTATCGGAAAAATATTATTGATATTCAAAAACAAGACGGCACAATTATGCTGATTAAAAAAACCGATAATCTTTCAGCTTTAAGCCATGGCGAAAAAGAAGCCGTTAACAATTTGTTTGTAGGCAAAGAATCGGTAATTGTGGCGAACGCCGCTAATATGCTTAAGTTCAAGCGCGCATACACCGCTATTGAAAAGAGCCTGCAGACCGGCTTAAAGCTATCGTCACTACAGCTTAATATCGGATATTTGCTGTTCAGCGTCGGCATGCTGATTTTGTGCGAAATTGCGATTGCCGCCCTTGGTATTAATCCGCTGCAAACCGGACTGATTTTGCTATCAGGCACTTTAACGTTAGCCTTTTATATCTGGATTTTAAAGCGTAAATTCAAGTCAAAAATTGTAAATTACGCTGCCAAAACCATTGCCGTGTTCTTAATTGTTTTTGCGGTATTGCTGATGAGCATTTATGTAAAACTAATCAGCTCCCTCATGATTGCCGGCATGGTTTATACCATATTTGAATATTCTGAGCTGTTTATGAAGCGCGGCGGACAAAACCAAGGCAAAAATAAAGAATCGGA
>JAJWCP010000085.1 GCA_021617435.1 Pseudomonadota bacterium | reverse complement strand
TTACAACGTAATCCGTTTTTTTTGATATATTTCGGATTGGTTATTGGCGCAGCTTATTATATGGAAACATATATGTTTAAGTTGTCGCCGTTTTCGCCAAAACTGATATGGGTATTTGTGCTTTTGCATATTATAATCATCAATTTGGTAACAATTATTGCCTACGGAACCGATAAAAAAGCCGCAATTAAAGGGCAATGGCGCGTGCCAGAGATGCAACTCCACACATTAGAACTGTTGGGCGGTTGGGTCGGAGCTTTTATCGCGCAAAAAATTTTTCACCACAAAACCAAAAAGAAAAGTTATCAGTCTTTATTTTGGCTGACGCTAATTATTCAGCTGACTGCGGTATATTATATCGCAAAGTTTTTACATATTTTTTAACAGCGGGACTTATATTCAATGGCAAAAAGCGTACCGGTTGAACTTAAAATGAGTTTTCATGAGCATTACAAGGCTATGTGGCCTTTTGTAAAGCCTTATGCTTTCAGAGCCTTAATGGCAATTTTAATCACTATTCCGATTGGCGCGCTTGATTCGGTTGTGGCGCTTGCCTTAAAGCCATATATGGATATTGTTTTGGTTGATAAATCATCACAATCGCCGGCTTATATTCCGTTTTTGATTATTGCCTTTACCTCAGTGCAAGGGTGCTTAAATTATGCCGCGACTTATTTGAACACTTGGGTCGGCACTAAAATAAACCATGATGTTAAACGCGCTTTGTTTAAAAAGCTGCTTTGTTTGGAAACGTCATTTTTTGACACTAATGATTCCGGCGTGGTTATTCAGCGCTTTGCAACCGACTGCGACACTGCCTGCACCGGTCTTTTGGAAAATTTAAAAACCTTTTTCTCTCGCTTTTTTTCTTCCGTTTCATTAATCGGGGTGCTGATTTATAACTCATGGCAGCTTTCAATTATCGCCATTGTGTTTTTACTCGGCGCCTTGTTGCCGCTTTCATCGGTTAAGCGGCGGATTAAAAAAAGCATTGCCCGCAATGTGGAAGAAACAACCAAAATTTACACCAACTATAATGAAACTCATAACGGCAGCAAAACTATTTCAGCTTACAATTTGCAGTCTTATATATACAACCGCTTTGACGCGACTTTGCGAATTATTTTTAAGCTTACAATGAAAGTGGTGCAGCGCACCGGTTGGATGACGCCTTTAATGCACATTATTGTTTCAGCCGGTATCGGCGGAGTTATCTGGTACGGTAGCACGCTGATTGTTGACGGCAAAATTTCAGCCGGTAACTTTGTATCATTTATCACCGCTTTGGTTTTGCTGTACACCCCGATTAAAAGCATCGGCAAAAGTTATAACAATGTGCAGGTTTCGTTTTTGGCAATTGAGCGCATTATAGACATCTTAAATATTAAGCCGCGAATTGAAAATTGCGAAAAACCAAAAACTTTACAAAAAGTCAGCAAAGGAATTAGGTTTGAAAATGTTTGCTTTGAATATGTGCCCGGTTGTCCGGTTTTAAAAAACATTGCCATTGATGTTCCGGCAGGTTCTAATGTGGCGATTGTCGGAAATTCCGGCGGTGGCAAAACCACGTTGGTTAATCTGTTGCCGCGCTTTTATGACGTTACCTCAGGACAGATTTTGATTGACGGAGTTAACATTAAAAAATACTCGTTAGAATCATTGCGTGACAATATCGCCGTGGTATTTCAAGATAACTTTTTGTTTTCAGGCACTATCAGAGAAAATATTTTGCTCGGAAAACCTAACGCCACGGAGGCGGAGATTTTTGACGTGTTGAAACTTGTATATTTAGACAACTTTGTTGCCGGATTAAAAGACGGATTAGATACTGAAATCGGCGAACGCGGCGCCGTGCTTTCAGGCGGACAAAAACAGCGCCTTGCTATTGCCCGCGCATTAATCAAAGACGCTCCGATTGTTATTTTAGACGAGGCAACCTCCGCGCTTGACAATAAGTCTGAAGCGGTGGTGCAAAAAGCGATTGAAAACCTGATGGCGCACCGTACAGTATTTGTAATTGCACACCGCTTATCCACTATTAAAAACGCCGGCCAGATTATTGTGGTTAATGACGGACAGGTTATTGAAAGCGGCACACATGAAGAGTTGCTCAAAAATCCAAACGGCGCTTATACCGCTTTATATAACGCACAATTTAAAAACGCTTAAAGCTTATTGCACAAACCTTGTTGGGAACAGCACCTGACGCGGCGACATATTCTGTGTCAGCACGGCTTTGAATATCGGATACATCTGCTCGCACTCGCTCACTGCAATAGAAAAGACTTGTTCCAATTTGCCGAAAAAATCAGATTCATCTGGATTAATAATCAGCGAATGTTTAAACATCGGCATTTTGCGCTCGTTCCAATATGAAAAATGTCCAAGCCACATATCTTCATTAACCAAAGCCAAAAGCTCAAAAATTTTGCCGGTATCAGCGGTAGGCGAATCTATGTTCATCAAACATGAAATGTGCAAACAGCGCAGATGTTCCTCCCACGCAAAAAAGAGCAACATGTTATCCCATTTGCCCTCAACTTCCGCCACAACTTCAGTAGAACTGCGGCGTTCAAACTCCACCGATTTTCCTTGAAACATATTTTCAACGGCATCTATCGGATTATATATCGGTTTGGTTTGTATTGCCGAAAACATTCGGGTATCCTCAAAATTTGATAAATTAACTGTTTTTACAGTGCAACAGCGAGTCGTTTCAGGCAATAAAGTTTAAAAAGTTTTCCACTATATTCACAGCGGCAAAAAAATCTTTAAAAAAATATCGTTGATTATCAACAAGATGTAAAATTTGGGCATAAATAAAAATTTTTATATGTGGATTATCTGAAGTTTTTTAATATACTCTTAAACAAAATAAAAAAACGGTAAAGGATATTTTATGAACGGTTTTGCTTACCCTGACATTTCACCGATTATATTTTCAATCGGTCCGCTCGCCGTGCGTTGGTATTCAATGGCATATTTGTTCGGCATTGTTGCGGCGTGGTTTTTGGTATCACGAAATATCAAAAAATTTAGTCTGCCGATTTCAAAAGCGGCTTTAGAAGATATGGTGTTTTATATCACGCTTGGCATTGTTTTGGGCGGACGTTTCGGTTATGTGCTGTTTTACGGGCTCAATATGTTTGCGAAAAATCCGCTTGAAATTTTTGCCATTTGGCATGGCGGAATGTCATTTCACGGCGGAATCATAGGCGTAATTATCGCCACTTATCTGGTTACCAAAAAATATAATTACAGCTTTTTAAGCATTACCGATTTAATCGCCCTTTACGCCCCTATCGGGATTTTTTGCGGACGCTTGGCTAATTTTGTTAATGACGAGCTTTGGGGCAGAGTTGCTGAGGTTCCGTGGGCAATCAGGTTTCCGGCGGGAGGATATTTGCCGCGCCATCCGTCACAGTTATATGAAGCCGCGCTTGAAGGTTTGCTTTTGTTTATAATTTTAAATTTGCTATGGCAAAAGCAATGGGTACGGCAACACACCGGCTTTACTTCCGGGCTGTTTTTGTTCGGTTATGGCATATTCCGGGCATTTTTGGAGCAATTTCGCGAACCTGACGCGCAACTCGGCTTTATTTTTGCTCATATCACCATGGGACAACTGCTGTCGCTTCCGTTTATTTTATTGGGTGCCGTACTGATATTTGTTGCCGCAAAGCGCAAAGACATTGACCTTAAACTTTAAGCTTCAGAGGTTAGGTTTTGAGTAAACTTATAAGCTTTCTGCACTTTTTCACGTGTGCGGGTTAAAACCACTTCTGCATCGGCATCGCTGCGCTTTTTCTCGGAAATGCCGGCGGAGATAGTAATAACTTCTTTTACAGGTTTGCGACCCAACATAAATTCTGAACCGGCAATACTGCGGCGAATGTTTTCAAGATATTCGCGACCTTGTTTTTTATTTTCGTTTTTGAAAATTAAAATAAACTCGTCATCATTGTAGCGATAAATAGCGGCGCCGGTATCGGCTTCTTGAATTTTGTTAACAATCATCTTAGTGAGCATATCGGTTTTGCGCGCACCGTAAACCATGCGTATTTTTTCATAATTATCAATATAAATCACTCCTAAACTGTACTTTAACGGGAATGCCGATTTTGCATGGCGATAGTACGCTGTGCGGCTGTGTACTCCGGTTAAAGCGTCACGCAATAAGCCGTATAAAAACGCGTGCACCGAAGCTGACAGCAAAATAAACGACGAAGCGGCAAAAAAGATGGCCACCGCGGCAGGCGAATCGGCATAAAATAAGGCAAAACCGATACTGATTAAGGCGTAGGTGACACCGGCGTTTTTGATTGTGTTATTGCAGCTGTGCCAAATAAGCGCCACTAAAATTACGACAATCCATTCCGCACCGATTAAAGAGACACCATAAGCGGGTATGTCGGGCATAAAATATTTGGCTTTTTCTATTAAAAACGTCTGAAATAATACCGCGCACAGACAATAAAAATTATTGTTATTATTTAAGGGGATGTCATCACGGATTAAAAAAAACAACCAATTAAGCGGCAATAAAATTAACAAAAGCTCCCATGATGGCGAGGTGGTAAAGCCGATGCCGTAATTTATTTTCAGGTTGTTAAGGGTTATACCGGCAATGAGGAGCCAAATTGTTATAAATATTGTTTTGGTTTGCTGCAAAAAAAGCAAAAACGCGGCATTTATGCCGCAAAAAACATAAAACAGAACATACCACATTACATTTTGTTCCGGCGCAAAATTAAGCGCAGAGCAAAAATAAAAAAATGCCGCGGCAAAAACCGCTGCCGGAATATATGACGTTTTAGTACCGGCAAGCAGTTTACCGAACAGATCAGCAAACATAAAAAACTCCTTTAACGTTTTGATGCTTTGCTATAACACAACTTTGGTTTAAATTTTATTTACGCATTTTAAAATAGAGCTGTCGCCGTACGAATAAAAACGATAGCGCTTGTTTATAGCGTGTTGATAAGCCGCTTTCATGCGTTCAGTTCCGGCAATGGCGCAAATAAGCATAAACAAAGTTGACTTAGGCAAATGGAAATTAGTGATAATCATATCAATTATTTTAAACTTATAGCCGGGGGTGATAAAAATATCGGTTTCGCCGGCAAAGGGGTGCAACACGCCGTTGTCATCGGCGGCGCTTTCAAGCAGACGGACTGATGTAGTGCCGACGGCAATAATACGGCGACCTTCTTTTTTTGCCTTATTGATTACATTTGCGGTCTGTTCTGAAATTATGCCGTATTCAGCGTGCATTTTATGATCTTTGGTATCTTCGGTTTTAACCGGCAAAAAAGTTCCGGCGCCGACATGCAGGGTTAAAAACACTTTAGTTACACCTTTTTTATCCAGCGCGTTTAACACATTTTGTGTAAAATGTAATCCGGCAGTGGGAGCGGCAACCGCGCCGTCATATTTAGCATAAACAGTTTGATAATTTTCTTTGTCATTATATTTATTCCAAAGCCCCTGCCCCGGTTTATCACGCTTGATATAAGGAGGAAGCGGCATTGAACCGTATTTTTCAAGCATGTGCCCTAAAGCGTCAACCTCACAGGTAAATTGCAGCAAAACGCCGTCTTCGCCGTTTTTTTCAAGCACAATGGCGGAAAAATCAGAATCTTCCGCCGCAATTTCATCAGTATAAAACTTAACCTCATCACCGGCTTTTAAGCGTTTGGCGTTTTTAACAAACGACCACCAGGCTTTGCCGTCTTCAGGATGATACAGCGTAACTTCAACCAAAGCATCACCGCGCTTGCCGTACAAACGCGCCGGAATAACTTTGGTATCATTAAAAACCAAAACATCGCCCTTTTGCAAAATATCGGGCAAATCATAAAAGTGTCGGTCGTTGATTTCATCTTCTTTTGACAAATCAAGCAAACGGGAAGAATCGCGCGGATTAACCGGTTCTTTGGCAATTAAATCTTTGTCCAGTTCAAAATCAAAAACATCTACCTTCATGGTTACACCCTAAATTTTATTGTATTTTAGGCGGTTATAGTATATGATGCTTAAC
>JAJWCP010000084.1 GCA_021617435.1 Pseudomonadota bacterium | reverse complement strand
CCTCCATAGAGGGGAATTTCAAAATGCGGCTTTAAATACAACTTATGCACAGCACAGACTCGTAAATATTGCAAAAAAAAAACGCAAGCTAAAATGAAACAAAATGCATTAATTTTAGCTTAGGAGCAACATTATGAGCCGTAATTTTATGTTTTTTACAAGCTTGTCTTTATTTATATTTAGCGTTAACTGTGCTGTTGCACTCACCTGCCTCAATGATTACAGTGGAATATCAGGCTGCGCAGGTAACCAAAATACTGCAGGTAACTGCGAAACTTTAGGTTATTACACTGCTGATGTTGAAAATTGCGGACACTACATCTACTGCCCTTTTGATACTTCTTATAAAAGATGTGTGATTGTCACCGACAGCGGTTCCGGATGCGAAAGTAAAGGATTCCGCACAAATAAACCTACTGCGACAGGCTATTTATGCAAAGATGTAACTGTAGCCATTAATGGCGTAAACAGCACTTGCTATGATTGTGTAACTTGTAAAGATGAATTTTTGATAGCATCAAAGAGTTGTCAACAAATTTGTGAAAATTTCGGTGTTGACGACCAATCTTACAGTTACTACAAAATCAGGACCGTAACAAGTATTGGAAACAGAACCGGCGGTCCTTGTTACCAAGGAATGCTTTCAGTCCATAAATCCGATTGTTGTTGCCATAAAAAATCTTCTGTCATACTTGCTGAATGTGGAGAGGCAACTGTAAATCCAGATTCTCATATTATCACCAGCCAAGTGCCCTAAAGGTGGTATTTGTGATGAATACATCAAAAACCGGAATATAAAAAAGGTAAATAAGATTGATAAATATAAATTTGCAAAATAATCTTCTTAATCCGGCTTAATCGCCGGATTTTTTTATGCCCGACCACAACTTATACACAGCGCTAATAAATTCCCATCCTGAGGAGGGGTGGCGGCGGAACGCCGACGGGGTGGTCTGTTTTGTTATGCTGAAAATTAAATTTAATTTACGGATTTTGTGGCAGAAAAACAAACATTTAAGATGTTGCAAGATATTGATGAAACCACCCCGCCTTCGGCACCCCTCCATAGAGGGGAATTTCAAAATGCGGCTTTAAATACAACTTATGCACAGCACGGACTCGTAAATATTGCAAAAAAAAAACGCGAGCTAAAATCTTCTTAAATTTAACTTTTTGAGGAGATTTTTGATGATAAAATCATATTTCAGCCGCTTTTTACACCACACATCGTCATATTCGGGCTTGACCCGAATATCCAGGTGGAACAAATTTGCTTCTTTATTTGACCTGGACACTCCGATCAAGTCGGAGTGTGACGGCTTGTGTGCGGGGCGGTCTATGGTGGAAATGCTTGGGGTTTTAGCAATCATTGGAGTATTAAGCGTTGGGGCTATCGCCGGTTATAGTAAAGCAATGCTGAAGTACAAACTTAACAAACATTCCGAAAGCTTCAGCATGCTCTTAAATGAGGCAATAAAACTCTTGCCGGATTTAGAACGCCATTATGGTACAAATATCTCAACAGTAAATAATTTATCATATTTTTTCTTGCAGGCAAACCTGCTCCCCGATGGTATGAGCTATAAAAATGCCGGAATTTATGATATATTTAACAATCGGATTAAGATTACTTATGCAAAAAGAGGAACTGTCGGGAAAAACGGCGCTGAATACTATATAGAGATAGTAATGCATCGCTCCGGCAATAATATCACTGCACATGATAAAGAAGTTTGCCGTAATATTGTACTTGCCGCCAAAGAAAATTATGAAAATATTACAAATGTTCAAATGCGCTCACAACAAGAAGGCAACTACACCGAAAAACATTTTCAAGGTGCCCGAAATGGCACCCAAACCAATCCGCTAAATAAAGCAAGCATTGTTCAAATAGATGATATGTGCGCCTCCTGCAACTCTGAAACATCTTGCAGAATATACTTGTATATAAGTGTTAAAACTTATAATTAAAAAGGCGGTTTTTACAACCGCCTTTTTATATTGATTTTTATGATGCTAATTTTTTTAAGCTCTCGCTGATTAAAGATAGCTCTTTTTTGGCATCTTGTAAAATACCCCGCTGTTTTTCACTCAAGCGACAAACTTCAACTTCTTTAATTTCAACCTTTTCAGCGGGCTCTTCCGGTTCAGGCAGTTCAAAAAAATCTTTTTGAATCTCGCCGCCTAAAATAGCTTTTAAGCCTTTATCCTTAAAAATTTTTTGCACGCCTTCAATAGTGTAGCGCTTGTTATACAAAAAATCTTTAATCAGCTTAACCAATTCAACATCGTCAGGACGGTAATATCTTCTGCCGCCGCTCGCTTTCATCGGGTTAATTTGCGGAAACTTTGTTTCCCAAAAACGCAAAACATGGGTTGCCACGCCAAGTTCTTCCGCCACCTCGGCAATGGTCCGAAAAGCCGCTTTAGATTTGTTGACAACCATGTTTATCCCCTTTTAAACAGCTATTTGCCGTTAATAGATTTACGCAAGTTTTGAGAAGGCTTAAATGAAATTACAGTTCTGGCAGAAATTTCAGCTTCAACGCCGGTTTTCGGGTTACGACCGGTACGCGGATTTTTGCGGCGCAACGATAATGTTCCGAATGAAGATAATTTAACATCTTTGCCGGCAATCAATTCGTTTTTAACTTCATTGATAATCATATCCAAAATATCGCCGGAATCTTTGCGCGAAAGACCGATTTCTTCATAAATTGTTTCAGCTACATCAGCACGAGTAATAGTTTTCATTTCTCTTCCCTATAATTAAAAGCTAATCAGATTTTTATTTAAGTTATTTATAGCATGTATCAGACAAAGCTCAAGCATGTAAAAAAATATTCACAACTTTTTTAGATTCTGACTAATACACCGCCCCAAGTGAATCCGGCGCCCATCGCACTGATAGCGACCAAATCACCTTTTTTAATTTTGCCGGATGCCACCGACTCCGATAACGCCAACGGAATTGAAGCCGCTGAGGTGTTGCCGTGGTGGTCTACCGTCACGATAACTTTTTCCGGCGCAATCCCCAATTTGTGACCGACTCCTTCAATAATGCGGATATTGGCTTGGTGCGGCAATAACCAGTCAACCGAATCTATGGTAACGCCAGCGTCATTCATAACCGCTTCAGCCGCTTCCGACAAACTGCCGACAGCCGATTTAAACACTTCTTTGCCGTTCATAACAATAAAACCGGCTTTACCGGTGGTGGAAACGCCGCCGGAAATGTACAGATTGTTATATTGCGCGCCATCAGAATACAAACGAGTGCTTAAAATACCGCTATCATCTGCCGTGCCATCGCCCTCTTTGGCTCTGATAACAACCGCGCCTGCGCCATCGCCAAACAAAACGCAAGTGTTGCGGTCAGTCCAGTCAACAACCTTGGAAAGGGTTTCCGCCCCGATAACCAACGCGGTTTTAACCTGCCCCAAACGCACCATATTATCAGCCATGGTTAAGGCATAAACAAAACCTGAACATGCGGCGGCAACGTCAAAAGTAGGAATTCCGGCGCGAGTGCCCATAATGCTGCTGATTTTGGCGGCAACCGATGGGGTGGTGTTATCGGGAGTTAAGGTTCCGACCACGATTAAATCAATTTCATCTACTGAAACTCCGGCATTTTTGAGCGCCATCTCAGACGCTTTTACAGCTAAATCAGCCGTGGTTTCAGTTTCAGTAATGTGGCGCGTTTTAATGCCGGTGCGAGTGCTAATCCACTCGTCATTAGTTTCAACCATTTTGGATAAATCGTCATTGGTTAAAATTTTGGACGGTAAATAATGTCCGCAACCGATAATTTCAGACCTAATACACTTCATAAAACACATCCTGCGAAATTTCATCTAAATCAATATGTTCAAGTTCTTCTTTGATTGTGGAAACAAAGTTTTGACGCACAAGAGTGGCGGCATTGTTAATCGCGACTGAGAATCCGAACGAATCGGTACCGCCGTGGCTTTTAACCGACAAACCGTTCAAGCCGACAAACATAGCGCCGTTGTAAAGCTTGGGGTTCATGGTTTTGCTGATGCTTTTGGCGGCAAAATACATAAACGGCAAGCCGATTTTAGCAAGCAGTGAGTTGTGAATCGCGTCTTTTATCATAACTCTGATAAGTTTGGCAGTACCTTCAATGGATTTTAAGGCAACATTGCCGGTAAAACCGTCGGCAACAATCACATCGGCTTTACCGAACGGAATTTCATGTGGTTCAATGTAACCGATAAAGTCAATATCCATAGATGAGCTACGAATCATCTGCGCGGCATGGCGAATTTCTTCTTTGCCTTTCATTTCCTCAGCGCCGATGTTCAAAAGGGCAATACGCGGACGATCAATGCTTAAGGCATGTTTAGCCAAAACATTGCCCATAACGGCAAATTCAGCCAAGTTTACGGCATTGCATTCAGTGTTGGCGCCTAAATCAAGCATAACATATTTGCCGTAACGATGCGGCATAATGCTGACAATAGCAGGACGATGAATTTTTTGAATAGTTTTTAAGAGCATTTTTGAAATTGCCATTAAAGCGCCGGTGTTTCCGGCAGAAACAACTGCCTGCGCCTCACCCTGACGAACGGCGTCTATCGCCTGATACATACTGGTATTTTTGTTGCGGATAACCTGCGACGGCTTGTCTTCATTATGCACCATTTCAGGCGAATGACGAAGTTCACAAACGCTACGCAAAGCGGGAAAACGGTTAATTTCTTCTTGGACGCGGTCTTCGTCGCCGAATACCAAAAAACGTATATCCTTATTTTCTTTGGCCGCAATCGCCAACCCTTCTATTACGACTCGGGGGGAATTATCCCCCCCCATTGCGTCTACGGATATGACCAGATTATTATCAGTCAAAATCTGCTCCATAATTTATTTTAATTTTATTCTTTGTTTGCTTTCTGGGCAACAATTTCTTTACCATCATACTGGCCGCATTTCGGGCATACATTATGAGGTCTTTTCAACTCGCCGCAATTCGGGCATTCTTGATAAGCATTAGCTTTCAAAGCATCGTGTGAACGACGCATATCGCGACGAGATTTTGATGTTTTCTTCTTAGGTGTAGCCATTTTCTTTCTCTTTTACTAAAAGGTTATTATTTCAACAACTTATTCAGGCGCTATTATTACTGCACTTTTAATTTAAATGCAAGAAAAATATCCGCCGGATGGGTTAATGTGCTTTTATATAATTTTTTAGCGCTTTGCAAGCCTTTTTTAACACTTTGTTACTTTTTAAGCTTGGCAAGCACTGAAAACGGATTGCTCTGCCTGGTGGTTTCAGCGTCAAACTCGCTTTCAAAGGCAAACTTTTCATCATCGCGGCGCGGATAAGCCTCAAGCACGAGGGCAAGCTGCTCTATTGCCACATCCGCTAAATTTATCTGCCCGTTTTCAATAATATCAGGAACTTCATCATTAATTCCGGCTTCTAACTTGCGAATATCTTTATAAGTGGCGGCGGTATCATAATAATATGCAAACGGAGCCTCGTAAGTTTTAACAAAATTTTCAAGCGAGAGCACGCTTTGCAACTCTAAATCAGCCTTTACCGTGCCCCATATATCCAAGCGGCGCTCTTTTAAATGGAGCTTTAAGTAAATATCCGCAACAAACGACTTAACGTCCACAATCTGCAAAATTTGCGCCAAAGTCTTGCACTGCTCGGCATCGGCGACTAAATGATAGTGTTGCTCCTGCTGATTTAAATCAGCAATATGCAGAGGATATGAAAAATCTTTTTGCATAAATAAATTCCTTGTGTTATAAAACCATAATTAATGAGTATAATCGTTTAAGGATATTAAGATGTCAATACGTAAATCAGTTTTGTTAGGCTTTATTATGTTGCTCGGCGCTTGCTCAAGCGATGTGTTTTTGGTTCATAACGGCAATATGCCTTCAGTTGATAAGGTAAATCAGGTTGCCAAAGGACAAACCCGCGCTGAAGTTGAACAAATTTTGGGAGCGCCGTCAGCCGTTACCTCGTTTGACGCCAATACATGGATTTACATGTCTTCAACCTTAAAGAAAATTGCGTTTTTAGAACCTGAAGAAACCAAACGCGATGTTTTGGCCATTACGTTTAATGAAAACGGCGTGGTAAGCAATATAAAAACATATAATAAAGCAGACGGCAAAGA
>JAJWCP010000083.1 GCA_021617435.1 Pseudomonadota bacterium | reverse complement strand
ATTTATTTTAGAAGATCATCTTATGTCAGCTTTTTGACAAAATCAACAATAAAATGCAAAATTTTGCAAATTTATTCACCTTTTTTGCCAAACTGCCAATAAACCGCCTTTAAAACCGCGGAAAACTTTTGTTCGTCAACATCAAACTGCGAATTATACGGATTATTCAGCAAATGCATAACATCATTATCGCTCGGCACAACCTCCGGCAGCCAATGCCGACAAAACGCCCATTTTGCCGCCGCCAAGTTGCTGACATCATACCCGATTGCGGCAAGCATTTTTTGCTCGTCAACCTCTGTAACCTTATCGGCATTGCGCAAATTATACCAAACCCCAACGCCATGCCTTGCCAAATAGCGCCACGGAAAGCAAATTCCGGGGTCAGGCTTGCGAGTCGGGGCAACATCAGAATGCCCCAACACATTTTGCGGCTTGATATGATATTTTTTCATCAATTTTTTGCATAACCTCAGCAGCGACCTGATTTGTTTTTGATTATAAGGCGACTGCCCTAAAGTCAAATTACAAACTTCTATGCCGAGCGAGTTATGATTAAGCCCTTCTCGCCCCTGCCAATAGCTTTTACCGGCATGCCACGCGCGTTTACCATCATCAACCGAATTATAAACTTTGCCATCCGTCCCGATTAAATAATGTGCCGAAACTTCCGCCTGCCGAAACGACTCCAACGCCTGCTCCGCCGTAAATGCGTTGCAATGTATAATTATGGTATCAATTGCGGCATTGCGCTCATCAAAAAACGGTAATCTGAAATTCATGTCTGCCCCTTATAAAAAGCTTGTGCCGTATTTGGTTGCCGGTAAATTTAAGTATTCGGCAATCGTTTGCGCAATGTCGGCATAGGTTTGGCGCTGCCCGATATTTTCCGACTTTACCCCATGCCCGAACATTAACACCGGAACTTGTTCGCGGGTATGATCAGTGCCTTTATAGGTAGGATCGCAGCCGTGGTCGGCGGTAACAAACACCAAATCGCCCGCTTGTAAAATATCGGCTAAATCCGGCAAACGAGAATCAAAATATTCAAGCCCTTCCGCATAGCCTTTAACATCGCGCCGGTGTCCCCAGGTCATGTCAAAATCAACAAAGTTGGTAAAGACAATGCTGTTGTCGGGCGCATTTTTAACTTCATCAAGCGTCACATTCCATAATTCTTCCAAACCGCTGGCTTTAACCGCTTTGGTAATGCCGCAACCGGCATAAATGTCACGAATTTTACCGACTGAAACCACCGTTCCGCCGGAGTTTTTAAGCTCGTCCAAAATAGTTGCCGCCGGCGGTGTCTGCGAATAGTCGTGCCTATTTTTCGTACGCTTAAACTCGCCTTTATGCTCGCCCTCAAACGGACGGGCGATAATACGAGCAATATTATAAGGCTTAACTTCTTCAAACGCGATTTGGCATAAATCATAAAGCCGATTAAGACCGAAATATTTTTCATGTGCGGCAATTTGCAACACACTGTCGGCTGAAGTATAAAAAATCGGTTTTCCGGTTTTAATATGCTCTTCTCCCAAACGCTCAATAATTTCCGTACCCGAAGCCGCCTCATTGCCTAAAATGCCGGCAATTTTACCGCGTTCAACAATTTTGGCAATCATCTCAGCCGGAAATGACGGATATTCTTTCGGAAAATAGCCCCAATCAAACAACACCGGCACACCCGCCATTTCCCAATGACCGGAAGTAGTGTCTTTGCCGTGGCTTAGCTCTTTCATATGTCCGAATTTTGAAGGCAACTCAACTTTCACCTCTCCGAAAAACGGCGCTTTTTCACCGGAAGCTTCAAAGCCGGCAACATTTAAGCCCAAAGCGCACAAATTAGGCACTTTTAATCCGCCAACGGACTGTGCGATATGCGCAAAAGTGTTGGCGCCGACATCGCCGAATTTTTCCGCATCGGGCGCCCCGCCGATACCGAATGAATCCATCATTAATATAACTACGCGTTTCATATCTTTTCTCCTTATATCAGCTGATAATAGCCGCAAAAATTTAAATTTTTATAAACTATTCACTGTTATAAAGCACTAAGGAGGATAAATTTATGAAACATACATCATTTTATGACGGCTTTAAATTAGGCATGGCCTTACAGGTCGGCACGGTCGGACCGGTTTGCCTGTTGCTGTTCCATTACGCCACTGTGCTTTCATTGCCGGCGGCTTTATTATCGGTATGGGGGGCAACGCTTGCTACCGCCATTTACATGACCATTTCCATTATCAGCATTGCCAAAGTGGTTAAAAAATGCGATACCAAAAATGACTTGTTCCGCATTGTCAGCGGTATTATCATCATGATACTCGGTATCTCATTTTGTTTAATGGCGGCAACCCACACCGATGAAGTTATCAATCATGAGGTTTGGCAATACAAAAATTCATTTTTAACCGTGTTTTTGGTAAACATCTTAAACCCGCTCGCTATTGTAAACTACACGGCGCTGTTTACTTCTAAAACCATTGAGGCAAAATACACTATTCATCAAACTGTTTTATATGCTTTGGGTATATTGGCAGCCTCACCGCTTTTTTTATCGTTTGTAGTATTGTTAGGACATTTCGGAACTTCATTCTTCCCGCCGATGCTGCTTAGCATATTAAACATTGTCGTCGGTTTAACTTTGGTTTATTGGGGCATACGCAGCATTTTTCCAAACACTTGCGCAAAACTTAAAACCAAATTGGAAACTTATCTGCCTCATAGATAAAACCCGTCACACAAAAACAGCCGGATTTAATCATCCGGCTGTTTTTATATTTGCATAATGCGCTTAACTTAAAAAGTAGTCGCGCAAATAATTCGGCAAATCAGCAATATTAATGCGGTGCTGTTCCATAGTGTCACGGTCACGAATAGTAACCGACGCCGGTGACTGTTCCAATGTTTCAAAATCAACCGTAATGCAAAGCGGCGTGCCGATTTCATCATGACGGCGATACGCTTTGCCGATATTACCGGTATTCTCCAAAGCCACGCGGCCGATACCCAATTTTAAGAGGCTGTTTTTAATTTCATGACATTTATTCATAATATCATCATTATTCTTCTTTAACGGAATAACCGCAACTTTAATCGGCGCCAAATGTTTTTTAAGTTTTAACACAATACGACTGTTGCCATCGCCTAAATCTTCTTCGGTATAAGCCTCGGTCATAACCGCAAGCACGCCGCGGTCAACCCCCATTGAAGGTTCAATAACAAACGGAATAACCCACTTATTATGTTCTTCATCGCGAACGCACAGTTTGGTGGTTGAATCCGGATTTTTATGGCAATGCGCCTCCAACTCAAATTCATCTTGCCCTTTGGTATGGTTACCCAAGTCATAATCGCGGCGGTTAGCCACGCCTTCAAGCTCTTCCATGCCGTGCGGAAATTGATATTCAATATCATAGCAAGCTTTGGCATAGTGAGCCAAATCTTCTTTCGGAGTGGTGTAAATATTCATATGCTCGCGTTTTAAGCCCTGCTCTTCCCACCATTTAATGCGGGCTTCTTTCCAAAATTCGTGCCATTTTTCATCTTCGCCTGGGGCAACAAAATACTCAAGCTCTGCTTGTTCAAACTCACGCACGCGGAAAATAAAGTTGCGCGGAGTAATTTCGTTGCGGAATGATTTTCCGATTTGCGCAATACCGAACGGAAGTTTGCGCGAGGTTGCGTCAAGCACGTTTTTGAACTGCGTAAAAATAGCCTGCGCCGTTTCCGGACGCAAATATGCCAAATTTTCATCGCTTTCAACCGGTCCGACCTGAGTTTTAAACATTAAGTTAAACGGGCGCGGCTCGGTCAATTCGCACGACCCGCAATTCGGGCACTTGTTATCTTTAAGATGATCGGCTCTGAAACGACCTTTGCATTTTTTGCAATCAACCATCGGATCGGAAAAAGTATCTTCATGACCTGAATATTTAAGCACTTTACGATTCGTCAAAATCGCGGCGTCTAAGCCTTCAACATCATCGCGCTCATAAACCATTGCGCGCCACCATGCGGCTTTTAAGTTATTTTTAAGCTCAACTCCGAGCGGTCCGTAATCATAAACGCCCTGCATACCGCCGTAAATATCGGCGTTTTGAAAAATAAACCCGCGTCTTTTGCACAAAGAAACTAATTGATCCATTGTTGTTGCAACCATTTTATCCAAATCCTTTTTTAAAATTTGTTGAATCTTAACTTATTTGTTTTATAGTATACAATTCCAAAATGCAAGAGGAGATAATAAAAAATGAAAAAAACCAAAGTGGCGTTCGTATATGACTTTGATGAAACTTTAAGCACCACTTATATGCAAGATTATGTGCTCATACCCGAACTTGGTATGAAGCCTGAAACTTTTTGGAAAAAAGCCAATCAGTGGTCGGTTGACAACTGCGCCGATCAGGTAACCGGAAGCATGTACTATTTTACCAAAATTGCCCGTGAAAAGCAAATTAAGCTCACTCGTGAAAATTTATTTTGCTGCGGCGCGTTAATTGAATATTTTGAAGGCGTTGAAAGCTGGTTTGATCGAATTAACGCCTATGGTAAACGTCTTGAGTTAGATGTTGAACATTACATTATTTCGTCCGGTTATGAAGAAATTATTGAAGGTTGCCGCATCCGTAAATATTTTAAAGATGTATTCGGTTGCTCTTTTGCCTTTGATGAAGAAGGTTATCCGGTTTGGCCGGCACGCGTCATCAACTACTCTACCAAAGTGCAATTTTTATCCAAAATCAACAAAGGCTTGAAAAAGACAGATGATAAATTAGTAAACGAGTTTACGCCTGACAATCAGCGCCGCATTCCGTTCCGCCGCATTATTTACTTCGGCGACGGCTTAACCGATATTCCTTCCATGAAAATGGTTAAAGACCGCAATGGTAATGCCATTGCCGTTTACAAACCCAAATCAAGCCACAGCAAAATCAAGGCGATTAATCTCTTACGTGACGACCGCGTAAACTTTGCGCTTCCGGCTGATTATTCTGAGGGCAAAGATATTGACAATGTGGTTAAAACCATCTTAAACAAAATTGCCACCGAACGCGACTTGGAGCTCTTAAAAGCCAGGGAAGAAAAGAAAAAAGCCAAAATCAACCAATAAAGAAAAAAGCCTTTACTTGCAAGTAAAGGCTTTTTTCATACACACATCATAGCGCGCTAAAGAGCGAACTTCACCACCATTCTGAAAACGATGTTACGCTCTTCTTTGATGAACTCATCTGCTTGTTTCGGATAGGCTTTGTACCACTCCACATAGCGTTCAAACGGCAGATACCATCCGTATCGCTTTGATCGCGGCAATGAGTTACGATAGCGCTGAACAGCAGAGAACAAACGCAGATAGCGTTCTTCATCTTTACTATGCAAAAACACTTTTGCTTTGCCGCACTTCACGAGTTCCTCATCCAGTTTAGAACTATTTGCCGCAAAGAGCAACTCTGCCCCATCTACATTACCGTCAGATGTCAAAACATCAAGCACAAATTTACACCGCTCTTCATCATACCGACACAAGTGATACCTCGTTTCCAACGACGCAACATCTTTGTGCTCAACCAGAAACTGATTGGTAATAATCTGGTCATAGAACGGATTAACAATGATGTCTCTTGCTTCATTGTATATACGCTCCAAACCAACCTCATCAAGAAGCTCATAAAAAAGCCTTTTGCGAACCACATCCTTCCAGACTTCCGGGGTAATTTTATTGCCGGAGACGAGCAAAAGCTTTTTAACTTCCGCTTTACGTTTTGCACACTCGTTTTGCGTCCTGAGGTTATGAATTTTGGTGACATAATCTTCATTGAGATAAGCTGACACAAAATCAGCCGCCGAATCACCGAATACGATTTCGGGATCCTCAAACTTTTTGATAATGTCCGCCAGAATGTGGTGCTTGCGCATGCACCTGAAATATTCAAGCACTGTGGCTGTCACGGCATACCCGTCGTCCATCATCTGCAGCAACCGAACGTAATCGCCCGATTGAATTACTGCCATCATCACTTTTTCTTGTGATGAGATTAAATTCACACAAGGGTTCATAAAAAATTATATTAAAGGGTTAATAACTTCATAAAAATTCAAAATCAAAACTTTATATCACTGACGGCAATTTTTGTCAATGGGCTTTTATCCCAAATTCTTTTTAACCCACGGATATTTTTGTATTGCCTCTTCCATATCGTCTTTCAAGCCCTTGCTGATCTCCAC
>JAJWCP010000082.1 GCA_021617435.1 Pseudomonadota bacterium | reverse complement strand
GTATATGAAAGATAAAATAATGGATAAAAATGTAATTATTCGCTTGGAAAAAAAGTCAGAAGAGCGCGATGTTGAAAATTTAATCAGAGAAGCGTTTTGGAACCTCTATCGTCCGGGGTGCTTGGAGCATTTTGTTATGCATCAGCTGAGAAGTAATCCTGATTTTGTAAAAGAGCTTGATTTTGTTATGGAAAAAGACGGCAAACTTATTGGGCAAAATATGTTTATGAAAGCAAGTATCAAAGCTGATGACGGCAGAGCTGTTCCGATTTTAACCATGGGACCGATTTGCATTGCGCCGGAGTTTAAATGCAAAGGTTACGGTAAAATGTTGCTTGATTATTCATTGAAACAAGCGCAAAACCTTGGGTTTGGCGCAGTTTGTTTTGAGGGAAATATTGATTTTTACGGAAAAAGCGGTTTTACGTATGCCTCAGAGTTTGGTATCAGATATCATGGTTTGCCGGAAGGCGAGGACGCTTCATTCTTTTTAGCCAAAGAACTTATTAAAGGTTATTTTGACGGCGTTACCGGCGAATATGCAACCCCGCAAGGCTATTTTGTAGATGAAGCGGATGCGGAAAAATTTGATGCGCAATTTCCGCCTAAAGAAAAACTGAAATTGCCGGGGCAGTTGTTCGGATAAGGGAAGAATCTGCGCTAAAACACATGACTTAAAAAATACTTGACGCGGGTGTGGCGGTGGTGGTATACTCTTTTCAGAGTGATGGTTATCGCTTGTTGTCTGCCCATAGGCAAATCCGGATGGAATAACCGCTTAAATCTGAAAATAGTTAAAACTCTTGAATAAGGGAATTTTTGACAGGCAGACATCAAATGGCTATGTTCCCGCTTAGGAGTGAAAACTATGACTGATATGAGATTTTCCCTTGACTATGAGATTATTGCTGAACTGCTTAAAAACAGTGTGTGCTTAACGTGCAATCCGTTTGAACAACCGGTGATGTATTCGCGCGCAAAAGAATTGCAAAAAAAATACATAAAGCAACATCATGTAAAGCATGTGCTGATATGTTCTAAAACAGCTCAGATACCTTTGGGTAAATATAATCCTGATTTTCATTATTTTAGCGACGGTACTTTAATTCATTGCTGCGGACCGCAAATTTTTTCAAGCGATGAACTTAATAAAAAATACGCAAAAAAGACTGAGCGAATTTTAACTTTGCTTAAAATTCGTAATTTGCCGGTTAAAAGGATTTTTGCGCCGCAGACGCAAATGGACGTGATTTATTATTCCGAATTTTTGCGCTATATTTCGGAACAAGCTATGATTATGGGGGCGTCTGAGGATGATTTGTACGTTGAGGTATTGCCTGCTAAAACCGATTTTGTAAAAGAATGTTTTGCTAATGGTAATGTTTTGCTGACAGCTTCAAAAGATGAATCTTTGCCGCCACAATGCCGAAAATTTATGGCATTGTTTGCTGACGGCAGGTACTATGTTTCAGAAGAATATCGCAGCAGTTTGGGGAGCAAAAACAATAATTATATGCGCCAATTTAAGTATGATTATTTGAATGAGTATTGCTATACTAATGCTGAATTTGTGCCGCAAGATTATATTGACGCTCTTTACAAAGAAGCCGAAAATTATGAATGGTATGTCGGCTCAGAATTCCTAAATGCCGAGCGACGTAAACGTATGAGCGTTGACGGGCTGATAAAAATTAATAAGTATATTGACGCATTGTTTGCCGGGCGCGTTTGTTTGACGGTGGTTAATCCTGATTTTAACTCATCGTTTATGTCGCCGGATATTGAACGATATGCTGTTTTTTCAGATGGCTTGGTAGTTACAGCAAGTCATGATGAAAGCGACATACCGTTTGTGCAGGAATTAAAAAAATATTTTCCGAAATTAACGATGAGATTTGAAAAAGTGTCGGCAGAATATATCAGGCATATTTACCGTCGGTTGCCAGAATTTCAGAAAGGAGCGGCAGCTATTTATATTGAAATGCTGAAACAAAAGGCGCGTAAGCTCAAAAAGATGACCGCACTGACGCATACTCAGGCGCTTGATGAAGTGGCAAAAATTGCTGGTTGGCGTAATTGGCGGTCAATTAAAGTTGAAAGCGAGGCTCATGCGCGCCAACTGATAGACGCTGAAAAATGGCGTAAAAGCGTTGCTATGAAATCGGATAAAAAGTTGTTTGGATAAAAATTGTGTAAAAAAGCAGAGTGCTTTCTTGCAATATGGCGCATGCTGCTATAAGCTTGCGCCGTAAGTTTATCAGTTGGAGATTAAAGATGTTTCTTAATAAAAAAGCTTTGATAATGCTCGGCGCGTTGGCGGCGGCAGGCGGCTGTAATCATGAGTATGATTATAACGAGCTTTTGTGCCATAATGATGACGCTGAATGCTATAATCAAAAGCAGGAGCCTATCTCCGGCATTGTGAAAAAATACGACAATGGTGGCGCGCTGAAAGAGATTATGAATTTTAAGAACGGAAAGCGTCACGGACATTTTGTTTTGTATTTTGACGACGGCAAAATTGCCGAAGAAGGCAATTTTGCAAACGGTGTGGAAAACGGTGTGTTTAAGGCTTATTATCCGAATGGGCAGGTTAATGTTGAAGTAACTTATTTGAACGGGTTGGAAAACGGTAAATACAGCGAATATGCCGAAGAGGGAAAACTTGTTAAAGAAATCAATTACTCAAACGGCAAACGCAACGGGCTTACGGCGGTTTATGAAGGCGGCAAAGCGGTTTTGCAGGCAAATTATGCCGCCGATGAGCTTGACAGTGAAATTAAATTGCCGAACGGTACGGCAAAGTTTAGCAACGGGGTTTTAAGCGCAATTAATATGGATATGCAGGGCGGCAAATATGAAGTTGCTTTTGAAGACGGTCAGCCCGAAACATTTAAGATTGCTAATGATTATGAGCAGATTGAGCGGGTTAAATCAGATACTGATGACGGTTATGTTTGCAAAGTTTATTACAAAAATGTGTTGAGGTTTGAATCCGGCATGCAAAAAATTAAATATGCCGGAAGTGATAAAACCGCATTTAAATTATACGGCGAGGCTAAAGAATATTTTTGGGAGGGCAATCTGAAAAAACAATATTTTTTAAATGATTGCAATCCGGAAGGGCTGTATAAAGAATATAATGAAGACGGCTCCCTTAAAGCGCAAATGATTAATGAAATCACACCGCTTGAAAATTCACAGATATGCGGAATTAATTTTGCCATTATAGCAGAAGCCAAGCGCAGAAATACCGATGTTGAAATTTCCTCTCTGTCCGAAAGGTGTTTTATAGAGCTTGATGTGGAACAGAAGATAAAAAATACGATTGAAACTTATATCAGCGGAGAGAAAAATGCGTAAATTTAAGTTGTTTTATTTAAGCGCCGCGGCTTGTTTGCTGCCGACAGCGGTTATGGCGAACGATGCGGAATTTAATGAACAAAATTCGTCATGCAAAGGTATGTTGCTTGAAATGGAATGCGTTGATTTAAATGGCAAGCCGATTACCGGGGTCAGAAAAATATATTATGAAAATGGTCAGTTGTATGAAGAAGGCGAGTTTGTGAACGGAAAATATGAAGGGCATATTAACATATATTATGAAAACGGCGCGCCGCACTTTAAAATGACAATTAAAAACGGAGGATTTGACGGATTTTTCAGGAGCTGGTATGAAAACGGACAGATGAAATACGAAAATAATTTTGAAAACGGCAAACCGAATGGCTTTCATAGAACATATTATGAAAACGGTTTGACCGAGGTAGAATCAAAATATAATCATGGTGATGTTGAATATCATGATATTTATTATGATAACGGCATATTGTATCATCACTGCACTACCAAAAACAAAGTTGCCGATGTGGCGCTGTATTGCACGCATGGCATGCTTATGACTACATACAGTGTTAAAGACGGTAAAATCTTAAAACAAAAAAATCATCGTCCGGATAATGACCCGTGCTTAATAGCAACGCTGGAACGACGAAATGCCGAAAAAGCAAATGGAGAAAAGTAATGAATTATAAAATTATTTCAGCCGCAATTTCAGTGGCGATACTGCTCTCTGCCTGCGATGATAATCCGCAGGCAAAAGCAGCCAGACAGGCGCTTTCCGCGAGCCAAAAAATTGATTATACTTTTGATGATGTAGGACCGTTCCTTCCGCAATCATGCAAAGGGTTCGGCTGTGTATATGCCGAGTTTATGCAGCCTGGCGGGCGCAAAACAATAGCGGAAAAATATGACGGTAAAACCGTTTTGTTTACCAAATATATGTTAGACGGGTTTGAAGATAATTTTGATACCGTTACATATAATGAAATGTTTGGAATTGCACCCTGCGTTATGAGCGCGGAAGAAGCTGCCAGAATGCACCAGGCAACCGGCGGCAGAAGAGGTTTTGTTCAAGTTTACGGAACTTTGCATATCGGAACAACCGATCCGGTGATTCAGCCGTGCTATTTTAAGCAGCTGTATGAATGCACCAGTGATTATGATGAATTTTATATGCTTTGCCTTAAAAAATCGGAGGCTAAAGGCGATGCATCGGGCGGCAGAAAATATATTAAGCCGGTTAAAAGCTTGGCAAAGACCGAAAAATAAAATTAAAACCACAGTTTTAGCGGCTGTGGTTTTTAAATTTGCGGCAGATGGAATCAACAACAGCCTGTTGCTTTGGCGTGAGGGTGTTTGTTTTAATAATATCGTTTACACTGAGGGTGACGGAATTTTCAGTTGATACTAAATTTTTAGGATAAATAAAGCGTTCCTGATGAGTGGCGTGCATAAATTTTAAGGCATCAGTAACATAATTGTTAATTTGTTCAGAACTGAATTTTTGCGGCAGCTCGGCAAAAACCTGATTTGCCCACGGTTGATTGCCGTAGTTGTCGCCAAGATATTTTGCACCGCATTTTTCAGCTAAAAAGATATGACAGGCAAGAGCGGAAAGTTGCCAATTTTGTGTTCCGGCAAAAGCTAAATCAGGTTTAAGCGCCGGAATGCCGTTATGTCCGTAATAGGCAAATAATGAATCTTCAGGATTGCTGTTAATTCCTTCAAAGCGTATGCCGATGTTGTTATATATTTTGCGGTCTTCAGGAGCTTGCGCGCCGCCGGTCGGATAATTTTGAGCATATTGCGCGCCAAAGCACCGGTTAAGTTCTGTTGCCAAACGCAAGGTTTTATCATATTCACCGACATAAACAGTAAATACTTTGCCGTCATCGCCGCCGTTGCCCATTTTGAAGCTGATGTTGTTTTTAATTAAAAATTCGGCGGTGCTTTTGATAAGCCGGTTTGAAACGGTGCAATTGTTTTGGTCAAGAAAAATGTGCATTTTCCATGCGTGATTGTCGTTTAATCCGGTTTGAAATTCCATATCTTTGGCATTTTTCGGAAGTGATAAAAATTCATTGAAAGAGCTTATGTAATTAATGTGAGCCATTTTATCTCCGATTATAAATCGCGGCTGTTGTCAGGTGTGGGCGGGGTGTTGTTTTTTGAAATTATAAAGGACGGAAAAATATTCATACCGTCGCCGCAACCATAATATCGGCTTGATTTGGTTAAAATATTTTTTGTTTCCAGAAAAGCACAGTTGCGCTTGTTGCCGCCAGAGTGGATTTTGGCTTCAAATTGAGCTTGTTGCAAGGGTGTTGCCTCAATGGTTGCAATGCGCGGCAGGCAAAGATTTTTTGAGGGCAGCGGGTTGGCGGGGTCATAAATATAGTCTTGTCCTGATGTTTTCAGAGTTATAAAGCTGTGCGGCTCGCCAAACTCATCATTAGCAGAATGCAGCAGCTCACCGCCGAAATATTTGCTTTCAATGCCTTGCTGCTGCAAATAAGCTTGCGCTAAAACGGCGATTTCCGCGCATTGGCAAACACCGGCATTTACCGCTTCAGACAGAGTTTTATCACTTCCGTCATAAAAGAAATTTCTTTTGTCAGGGTGAGCGGAAAGTTCAGGATACATTTTGCGCAGGGCATTGTCAAAAGCGCACAAATGAGCAAAAGTTTCAGCATTAAAATCAGGGGCAAGACCACGGAGCCATTTTTGCATACCGTCATTATTGGTAAAAATTTGCGCGTTTTTAGCAGCGGTTTGAAATAACTTGGCAAAATTATCGGTATCGGCGATAACCGCTAAGTTTAATTTGCCGTAAAATGAACCGCCGATTAAAATGCGATCGTTATTTTTGATGTTGCTGATGCGGCAGTTGGTTTCATTAAGTTTTTCAAAATCCATGGCGGTGTTCCGGTTAAAATATGGCATTATTATAAGATATTTTTTACAAAAAGGCAATGGAAGAAAATTTGCTTGAACATAATATGAAAA
>JAJWCP010000081.1 GCA_021617435.1 Pseudomonadota bacterium | reverse complement strand
ATAATATTGAAGAAGAAATTTATATTTTTGAGTAAAAGCATGATAAAAGATATTGTAACACTTGCTGAAAAGTTAATCAAGCTTAAAACAATTTCAAGGCATTAAGTGTTTGCTTTGACATATAGTATTATACAGTATTATTTCTTCTTAGGCTTTTTTGCCGTATTGCAAAAGTTTGTTGCGGACAAAGCCTCGCAATGAAACTTCTGGGCGCGCGCCGTAATGCGAGATAATCTCAGAAGCGGCGATGCTACCTATCATGGCGCAGGTGCCAAGGCTGCGTTCTTTGGTCATGCCGTATAAAAATCCGGCGGCGTATAAATCGCCGGCGCCGGTGGAATCTACCACGTTATCCATTTTTTCGGCTTCAACAAAAATTTTAACCCGTCCGTTGACAACTACTGAACCTTTGGCGTTGCGGGTAATGGCGGCAATTTCAACCAATGGCTTAATCATATCAAGCGCGGCCATAAAGTCATCAGTGTTGAACAGGGCTTTAATTTCATTTTCATTGGCAAACAGTACATCAACGCAATCGGTTACCAATTTGAGCAGGTCTTCGCGGTGGCGGGTAATACAGTTGCAATCAGATAATGTGAAAGCGATTTTACGGTTATATTTGTGAGCAAGTTCGCAAGCTTTCAGTACTGCTTCTTTGGCGTGCGCTTCATCCCACAAATAGCCTTCAAGATAAACGTAACGCGAGGCTTTGATAATGTTTTCATCAATATCTTCGGCAGTTAAGCGGGTGGCGGCGCCTAAATAGGTGAACATAGAGCGTTCAGCGTCAGGGGTAACCAGCACAATGCTTCGGCCGGTGGCGGGACCTTCCAACAGCGGAGGGGTAAAAAAGTCAATACCGGCGGCGCCGATGTCGCGGCGGAAGTTTTGCCCTAATTCATCATCGTATACTTTGCCTATAAAAGCGCAGTCAGAACCTAATGATGCCATACCGGCAACAGTGTTGGCGGCCGAACCGCCCGAAACTTCGCGCTCGGGAACAATATCGGTGTAAATTTTACCGGCGGTGGCGGCGTCAAGCAAGGTCATTCCGCCTTTGCGCAGATTTCTTTCGGTTAAAAAACCGTCGCCGACTTTGGCTAAAACGTCAACAATGGCATTACCGATGCCGACAACATCATAAATAGTATCAATCTGATTCATATTTTGACCTTTCTTAAAGTTTAAATATAATTCCGGCTGCCGCTGAAATCAGTATATAAAATATAGGACTCTTTTTATAAAAGTAAATTAAAACTGTCAAGACGCTGAAAATTATGAGCGAGAGCAAATTAACAATGCTGATGCGGGCAATTTGCCAACCGGCAAAGATTATCAGCGCCAAAACCCCCGGTCTTATAGAGGCAAGCAGGGTTTGCACATGCGGATTGCACGAAAATTGTTTTAATAATTTTGAAATCCAGATAATGATGACGACAGAAGGAAGCACCAGTCCGAAAGTGGCGATAATTCCGCCTAAAATGCCGGCGCTTTGAAAACCGGCAAAGGTTGCCATATTAACGCCCAACGGTCCGGGGGTTGATTCGGCAACCGCAATCATGTTGGTTAATTGCGCGGTGGTAAACCAATCGTATTTTTCGGTTAAGTCAAATAAAAACGGAATGGTTACGGCGCCGCCGCCGATAGCAAACAGTCCGATTTTGAAAAATTCATAAAAAAGCAGGGCGTATATCATTTGTTTTCTCCGCGGAAAATGTTTTTGAACTTGGCGGAAATAAAATCAGGTAAAAAGCCGAGGCAAACTGCCATAATAACGATAAATACCGCCGAAACTCCGCCGAATAGCAGCAAAACAAGCGCGGCGGCAAAAATAAAGGCGTGTAGGCGGCGGTGATTGCTTTCATTAAAAATTTTGCGTCCGGTGTCAAAAATTAAGTTAAGCAAAAGCGCGGTTACGCCTAATCTGATTCCGGCAAAGGCGTTGGCGATAATCGGGAGCTGCATATAGCGGTTTAACACGGCGGCAATTAAGGTAATGATAATCAGCGACGGGAGCACCATAGCGGCGGTGGCTACAATTGCGCCTTTAACTCCATTTAATTTATAGCCGCAAAAAGTTGAAACATTAATGGCAATAATTCCGGGAGTGCATTGTCCGATGGAAAAATAGTCAAGCAACTCGTCTTCCGAAATCCATTTGCGCTTTTCGCATACTTCGGCTTTTAATAACGGCAGCATGGCGTATCCGCCGCCGAAAGTGAATAATCCGGTTTTGAAAAACGATGTAAAAAGTTCAATATATTTTTTCATTATTGTTTATCCGCTGGTCAAGTTCAAAAGCGATATTATATTAAAATAAATCATAATGGAAGTTTTTTTAAGGAAACGCAATGAAAATCGGAGTGCTGAAAGAAATAAGAGGCGGCGAGACCAGAGTGGCGGCAGTGCCTGAAACCGTGATGAAATATGCCGGTTGGGGCTTTGATGTTATGGTTGAAACCAGAGCCGGAGTTGCCGCCGGTTTTGAGGATAAGTTATATTCAGCCGCTGGAGCGGATATTATTATCAATCGGCAACATATTTTTGATAATGCCGATATTATTTTATCGGTATGGGGTGTTGACGAGCAAGAATACAGCCTTCTGCGAGCAAAACAGATTTTAATTGCCGATTTTGAAAGTTTTAAATATCCGCAACGGGCGGAAAAATTAGCTAAAACCGGTGTGGTGGCATTGGCTTTAGAGCGTATGCCGCGTATTTCACGGGCACAGTCGGCGGATATTTTAACATCGCAAAGCAATATCGGCGGATATAAAGCGGCAATGCTCGGTATGAACTTGTTAAACAGGGCTGTTCCGCTGATGATGACGGCGGCGGGCACGGTAGTTCCTGCCAAAGCGTTGGTACTTGGCGCCGGGGTTGCCGGTTTACAGGCAATCGCCACCTTAAAGCGCATGGGAGCGGTTGTTTACGCTTCCGATGTGCGAGCGGCGGCGCGGGAACAGGTGGAATCGTTGGGCGGCAGATTTTTATCGGTTGATGACAGCGCCGATTTTGAAAACCGTACCGGATATGCGGCTGAAGTTTCGGCGCAATATTTAGCCAAACAAAAATTAATTATCACTGAACAATTAAAGCAAACGGATATTTTAATTACCACTGCGTTAAGCGCTGATGGAAAGGCGCCGGAATTAATCAGCGCGGTTATGGTTTCGGTTATGCCGCCGCATGCGGTGATTGTTGATATGGCTGACGGTAATGTAGAGGCGGAAAATTTGCGTGACGATATTTTAATTATCAGCAACCGCAATTTGGCGACCTTGGTTCCGGATACGGCAAGCAAGCTGTTTGCGCGCAATATGCTTAGTTTGCTTGAAATGTACGGCGGAAAAAATTTTAACTTGACGCCTGATGATGAATTGTTATCGGCAATTGCGCTTTGCGGATATCGCGATAAGGAGAACGACAAATGATTTTGGTGTTATTGATTGCAGTTTTTGTATTGGCGTGTTTTGTGGGTTACTATGTGGTATGGGGGGTTACTCCGGCGTTGCATTCGCCTTTAATGAGCGTTTCAAATGCTATTTCGGGGGTGGTGATAATCGGTGCTTTAATTACCGCCGCTTATGCCCGTGCGACAATAGCGGAAATTTTAAGTATAGCCGCGGTGTTTTTAGCCTCGCTGAATATTTTCGGCGGGTTTACCGTTTCGGCGCGTATGTTGGCAATGTTTAAGAAAAAGGACAAGAACAATGCGAAATGAGTGGTTGCTTTTGGTTTATTTGCTTGCCGGTTGTTTATTTATTGCCGCTATTCGCGGATTGGCTTCGCCGCAAACGGCCAGATTCGGAAATCGGCTCGGTATTGCCGGTATGGCAATTGCGGTTACGGCAACGCTTGGAGTTTTGCCGGAGCATAATTTGATTTGGATACTTTCAGCAATGTTTGCCGGCGGCGTTATCGGTGTGATCAGCGGATTAAAAGTTAAAATTACCGCTCTGCCGCAGATGATAGCGGCTTTTAACGGTTTGGGCGGATTGGCGTCGGCATTAATCGGGCTTGCGGAAGTTTGGAACGGAACTTTGTATCCGTTTCAGGTTTCGGTCGGAATTGTTATCGGCAGTATCACTTTTTCCGGTTCGGTAATTGCATTTGCAAAATTGCACGGGGTTCTGCGCTCTGATTTTGGAGCGTTTTCGCTACAAAATGCGCTTAATGTCGTTTTGTTGTTTTTATTGACGGCGTTATGGGCGAAGTATGCACTAAGCGGCAGCGTAACATCGGCTTATTTGTTGGCGCTGACGGCAATGTTGCTTGGCGCTTTGATGACGCTGCCGGTCGGCGGGGCGGATATGCCGATAATTATTTCAGTACTGAACGCGTGTTCAGGTTGGGCGGCTGCCGGTATTGGGTTCTCGCTTGCGAATGTCGGGCTGATTATCACCGGTGCATTAATCGGGGCAAGCGGCACTATTTTGGCGTTTGTTATGACTAAAGTAATTAATCGTTCATTATTTGCCATGGTGTTTGGCCGTAAAACGACCGTGGATAAAACACAGACGCTAACGGAACGCAAAAGCGTACATGTCGGTAATTATGAAGATGCGGCGTTTGTGCTTGAAAATGCAAGTAAAGTTATAATTATTCCGGGGTATGGCATGGCGGCGGCGCAGGCGCAGCATGCGTTGCAGACAATGGCGAATATTTTGAAAACGCGGTTTAAGGTGAATGTAAAATTTGCCGTGCATCCGGTAGCGGGGCGCATGCCGGGGCACATGAATGTGCTGCTCGCGGAGGCTAACGTGCCTTATGATGATGTGTTGGAACTTGATGAGGCTAATCATGAGCTTGCGACTGCTGATGCCGCGTATGTTATCGGGGCTAATGATATTACCAATCCGGCGGCAAGAACAGATAGGGCGCTACCGATATACGGAATGCCGGTGCTTGAGGTGGAAAAAGCTAAGACGGTGTTTTTTGTAAAGCGTTCTTTAGGCGCGGGGTATTCGGGGGTTGATAATCCGCTGTTTTATGCCGATAACACAATAATGCTTTACGGCGATGCTAAAAAGGTGTCGGAAGATATTGTAAGAGCGTTGGAGCAAAACTGATTATAAAGTTTTATGCTTACTCAAAAAATTGCAACGAGGCAAATTGTATCAGTCAAACCGACCATTTATGTTGTGCGAGCATATTTTCAATAAAGGCAATTCTGTCGGTTTTAGATTTTTGATTAGTCATATAAGCGCCCAAAAGACCGATAATGGGCTTTTGATATTTGGGTTCATTTTGCGCGATGGTGCATAAATATGTAACGGCGGCTTCAAATACAGCTTGCTGTTTGTCGGCAAGTTGGGCGGCAATGGTTAAGTATGGAGGAGTGCATATATTTTCAAGCTTGCGGTTTGAATTTATGTAGTTTTGTTTTTGAATTCTGGCGGCTTTCAAGGGTGATATTTCAGTTGTTTTGGGTCGCTTTTTCCAGAGAAGCTTAAAAAAAGCAATGATTTTTTCGTTGGTAATTTTAAACATAAATGTCTCCGTTGCGGATTATTTGCCTGGTTGAATATATATAATATAATTTTTAAAGCGAAATATGTTAAAAAATATTTGACTTATGCAATAAAAAGTCGTATTAACACGATTACGAAAGGATTATTGCTTCATCGTCTAATGGTAGGACAGCGGACTCTGACTCCGTTAATCTTGGTTCGAATCCAGGTGAAGCAGCCACAGTTCAAAAATCGTCAGAAATGGCGTTTTATATAAATTGAGTGTTTAATCCAATTTGAATGTTTGATACAAAACATGCTTTACATCAGCTAATCTTCAAATATTTTTATAATATGAATGTAAAATCTCTCAACATTTTTTAAAATATATGTTTTTTGGCATCATCTATTTTTTATTTCCTCTCACAAAGTGACTCTTCTAAAATCGGCATTGTATGTAACTGCCGGAAATTTTGCGATTTTTAATTTAAAATAAGCTTACCATAGTCATTTCGGCGATGTCAACCGCCCGCAAAGCTTGCATTTACGCCAGATACGAAAAAAGACGCTTGAGCAAAGCGTCTTTTGTAATTGGCGGTGAGATAGGGATTTGTCTTGCTGGTAAGCTCAAGCGCTCCGCTTTCGCTAACTGCGCTGCGGTCACTCCAATTTGTAACTTTTGTTGCGCCTGCTGCCGCCGGCTTACAAAACTAACAAATTTGTCGCCTTCAGGCAAAAAACAATCCACCGGATTGTTTTTTATCCTTCAGCCCTAGAGTACCAAGGTACCTAGGCTTCTCATCTTACTCACCTCATCAATTACAAAAAACGCCCGCAAGGGGCGTCTTTTGTAATTGGCGGTGAGATAGGGATTTGAACCCTAGGTACCCGAAACGAGTACAATTGATTTCGAGTCAATCGCATTAGACCACTCTGCCATCTCACCGTAAC
>JAJWCP010000080.1 GCA_021617435.1 Pseudomonadota bacterium | reverse complement strand
AAGCTCCGAAAATGCCGACCATTGTGCCGGAGCCTGAAAAGCCGGCGGTTGCGGAAGACACTAAGCCGATAGCGGCTGATATGCCGGAAACCACTTCAGAAAAAAACAATACTCTGCCGATTAAACCGCTTGATGAACATATTGAAGCAGCAAGCTCAACTTCAGGCAAAAAAATCAGCATTCCCGAAAAATTGCAGGAAATTAAAGTTGAGATTAAAAAAGCCGAGCCTCAACCGAAAGTTAAAACCGAACCGGTTAAAACCGAGTCTACACCGGAACTTAAATCCGCAACCCAACAGACCTCTAGAGCAACTCCGCAAAAAGCGCTAACAAACGGAGCTTGGCAAGTGCAACTGATAGCCTCAACGAGCCCAAAAGCGGCGGAGGATACATGGAAAATTTTATCCGCAAAATATGATGTGCTTAAAAATCTGCCGCATGAGATTGACGCCTCTCGCAATGATGCCGGAACAATGCTATATCGCCTACGTGCAGGCGCGTTTGCCGATAAAGCAGGCGCTGAAAAGGTTTGCAACGCAATCAAACAAGCCGGCGGCAGTTGCTTGGTAAAACAAAAGTAGGAAGATTATGGAAAAACCGATTTTTGCCGCTATATTATCAGTCAGCGGCACCAAACTGACCGATGATGAAAAGTTTTTGCTTGAAAAAGCAAATCCGCTCGGGATTTCGTTGTTCGGACGCAATATTGCAAGCAAAGAGCAATTAAAAAGCCTGAACGCTGAAATTAAAGAAGTTATCGGACGCGATGATGTGTTGATTGCTCTTGATGAAGAAGGCGGACGGGTTAACCGCTTAAAAACGCTCGGTTATGATTATGCTTGGGCTAAAACTTTAGGCGATGCCGACTCAGAGCAAATTGCCAAATCACATTGTGAAATTATTGCCGAAGATATGCTTAATCTTGGCGCTAATCTTAACTTTGCGCCAGTACTGGACGTTGAATACGAGCAAACCACCATCGCGCTTAAAGGTAGGTGCATAAGTTCAAATGAAAAAACAGTGGCGAATTTAGGGCGCATTATGTGGAAAGCTTATGCCGAATCGGGTGTTTGTCCTTGCTTAAAGCACTTGCCAGGGCATGGACGCGCAACTAACGACCCACATTTGCTGTTGCCGACCATAACTTGCGGGCTTGCGGATATGGAAAAAGATTTTTATCCGTTTATTACAAACAATGATTGCCCTATGGCAATGACAGCGCATATTTTGGTAACCGAGATTGATAATCAAGCCCCTATAACCTTTTCCAAACGCGGAATTGATGAAATTATTAGGTCGCGAATCGGGGTTAACGGCTTTTTGCTGTCAGACGCGCTTGAAATGCAAGCGCTTAAAGGCAGTGTGCATGAGCGGGCAACAGCAGCTTGGAATGCCGGTTGTGACGCAGTATGTTACTGTAACGGCGATATTTTTTCCTTGCAGGAAGTATACGAAAGCGGCAGGTTTTTAACCGATATTGCGCTTGAGAGGCTTAATAATGTAAAAAATGTTTTGCAAAAAACAAAAAAATCAATACAATCAAGTCAAGAGCGTGAAATTTACAGCGAGTTTTTACGCTCGCATAACGCTGAAGAAATTAATTATGATGCAACCGAAATACTGCATCAGATGCAACAAGGAGAAAAGTAATGTTTTTTGGTTTTTGGAGTTGGGTTTTGGTGTTTATTGTGGTGGTTGCTATTTTTTCAGCTGACAGACTGCCTGAATTAAAAGAATTTTTTAAAGAATTTTCCGAAACCGTGAAAAACAGCACCAAACAGGGGGTGCAAAAAGTTAAAGAAAAAGCTGAAAAGGCTAAAAAGAACAAAGAAAACAAATAATTTGTTGGCTTGATAACACATTTTACCCTGCATGTTATTTTTCACGCGGGGTTTTATTGTGGGTATTACAACTTATACACAAGCAGGACTCGTAAATATTGAAAAACGCGAGCTAAAATCTTCTTAAATTTAACTTTTTGAGGAGATTTTTTATCATGAAATCATATTTCAGCCGCTTTTTACACCACACTCTGTCACACTCCGGCTTGACCGGAGTGTCCAGGTCAAATAAATCGGCAACAATGTTTGGATATTTAAGAACACACGAAATGAACTCGGAATCGGCGTTGAAACCCGTCGTCAAAAAAACTCTGCATAACTTTATTTAACCTCGCCAAAGAATGGAAAGACGACTTAGCCCGCTGCGGTAGCGAAAACGACAACGGGAGTGTAGTATACGGAAAATTTTTTGGTGATAAAAGCTGTTCTGATGACATTAAATGCTTGGTAAATGTAACTATTAATGACATTGACGCCGCCTGCTCACCATGCGAAACGCAAGATTGCCGATTTTACTTTATTACCAACGCCATGCAATAAATTAAAAGCGGAGAATTTGCTCTCCGCTTTTGTTTTTATTTGCGCTTGTTAGCGGCTGACTGCCACATTTTTTCAAGACTGTAAAAATCGCGCACTTCCGGCTTAAAGATATGCACAATCACGTCAAAGGCATCAATCAAAACCCAATCAGCTTTATCTTCACCTTCCATTGAAGAGGTAAAACCGGCTTTCTTTAAGTTTTCATGCACTTTTTCAGCCAATGAGGCAACATGGCGTTGTGAAGTTCCGCTCGCAATTACCATATACTCGGCGATTGAGGTTTTGCCTTTTAAATCAAGCACTACCACATCTTCAGCCTTATTGTCATATAAGGTTGTTTTAACAATTTCTAAAATTTTATCTTCTTGTTTTTCCACGATATTAACTCCAATTTTAATCTAAGGGCGACCACGGCTTTTTCTCAACCGCAGCGGCAGATTCGTTTTGCGCTTGGTTATGGCGCGCTACATATTCAGATACAGCGCGCAGGCAATCTTGCACGCCAAGTTTAGCAACGGCGGAAATAGCGTACACTTTGCCACCGGTAACTTTTTCAAGCGCCTGAATTTTGGCTTTTTGCTCTTTTTCACTGATGCTGTCGCACTTGTTTAACGCCACAATTTCAGGCTTGTTAATTAATGATGATTTATACAATTCAAGCTCGCGGCGAATCGTTTTATACGAGGTAACCACATCTTCAGCTGTGGCGTCTATCAAATGCAAAAACGCGGCGCAGCGCTCAACGTGCTTTAAGAATCTGTCACCCAAGCCAACACCGTCATGAGCGCCTTCAATCAACCCCGGAATATCGGCAAGCACAACCTCGCGGTTATCAACCCAAGCCACACCCAAATGCGGATGCAAAGTGGTGAACGGATAATCGGCAATTTTCGGACGAGCCTTAGTAACCGCCGATAAAAAGGTTGATTTACCGGCATTGGGCAAGCCGATTAAGCCGACATCGGCAATAATTTTGAGCTTGAGCCAAACCCACATTTCTTCCCCCGGCCAACCGGGCTCGGCATAACGAGGAGCTTGGTTGGTTGAGGTTTTAAAACGAGTGTTGCCGCGTCCGCCATCGCCGCCTTTTGCTATCATAAAGCGCTGACCGGCGGTGACCATATCGGCTAAAACCGTTTCGCCGTCATCGGCCACAATTTCCGTACCGACCGGAACTTTAATGATTAAATCTTCGCCTTTGGCTCCGGCCATTTCCGAGCCCATACCGTGCTGCCCGCGTTGAGCCTTAAAATGTTGCTGATAGCGAAAATCAATCAGGGTGTTTAAATTTTCAACCGCTTCAAAAATAACGCTGCCGCCCTTGCCGCCGTCGCCGCCGTTAGGACCGCCAAACTCAATATATTTTTCACGACGGAAAGAAACGCACCCTCTGCCACCGTCGCCTGATTTAACAAAAATCTTTGCTTGGTCTAAAAACTTCATTACTTTAAAGCCTGTTTACAATTTAATCAAACCGTTTGCACCGTAAAACAAAGGGGGTGAACTTGCACCCCCTCCGCCTGAATTGTGTTCATCTTATTCGTTCACAACAGAAACGAACACTTTATCTTCTTTTTTCTTGAATTCAACTTTACCTTCAGCCACGGCAAAAATGGTGTGGTCTTTACCCATATCAACATTTGAGCCTGCATGATACTTAGTTCCGCGCTGACGGATAATGATGTTTCCAGGAATAACAGCTTCGCCGCCAAACTTTTTAACGCCTAAACGACGTCCAATAGAATCGCGTCCGTTTGATGAGCTACCGCCTGACTTCTTATGTGCCATCTTATATCTCCTTAACCCTTATTATTTACCGCAAATATCGGTAATTTTAACCAATGTAACAAACTGTCTGTGACCGTTTTTACGGCGATAGTTGTGTCTTCTTTTCTTTTTAAAGATAATAACTTTAGCGTCTTTAGCCTGTTTAACAACCAAAGCTTTAACGCTTGCGCCTGAAACCAACGGAGTGCCGACAGTTTCATCTAAAGCTAAAACTTCGTTAAAAATTACTTCTTTACCTTCTTCACCGGCGATTTTTTCAATTTTTACAACATCACCTGTTGCAACTTTGTATTGTTTTCCGCCTGTTTTAATTACTGCGTACATTTTTATTCACCTAATTTTGTTTGATTTAAACATAAAACGTTGTCTTGCAATATACATAACTTTTTGTCGGTGTCAATAATAATTTCTGATATTTTTAAATAAAGTTTAGCTTTTTGTTAATCTTTTAAGCATTCGGTGAAGTTCCGGACGCATAAATTTACCCTGCCAAACCCCTCTTTTTGCTTTTTTAGCCTCAGATTCGGCAGCTTTGAACATATCATGCCGATAAGTTACCGCCCATCCTGATTTTACCATCTCAGCGTTTAAATTCAGCTTTCCTAAATAACAAACGCTTAAAGTGCGGTCGTAGCGGTCAGCTCCATGATTTTCACATTTTATCTTTTGATGTTGCTTTTTGCCGCTTGCAATCATCTTTTTCATGTATTCAGAGGCTTTTTCGCCGCATTTATACTTTTTGCCGGAAGCTTTTTTGCACCACTGGTCATATTCGGGCGAATCAATCCCGACAAGGCGAATTTTTACGCCGTCCACAACCAGACTGTCGCCGTCAACCGCTTGATAATCCGCCCTTGCCGGCAAACTAAAAGCACATAAAAAAGCCGCAAGCAAACCTATAAATTTCATATTTCACCTCTTGAGACCAAGAGTATAGATATTTATAATTTTTTCTCAAGCTTAAATTTTATTTACGATTCTTTCATATTATTAGGTTATTTTAACAAATAAAATAGGTTAATTGTTTAAGGAATTGTACCGTGTTTAAGAAAATAACTTTGAGTCTGCCCACCATTGCATCGCTGTTTGCCGTTGCCGCCTGCAACAGCCCATACAGCGGAGTTCAAAGAGCCGAAGTTTGGCAACCGCATATCAATATGCCGAGTGCAGTAGTTGTTTGCCGCTCCAAGCAATGCGCTCCGGCTAAAATTTCAATGTCAAAAGAATACATTTACAACTCGTTAATGCACCTTTTGGACAACAACGCTCAAAACAAAGCCTTAATTTGTTCGGCCGACCCTTCAAGCCATGTTTGCACTGAAAATTACATTACTTTGCCGATTACGGTCGGCGTTACTCCGGCAAATATGTATATTGATGATGTGAAAATCACTGATGTTTCGGCATCACTTGGCAATAAGTCATTAAATTTGGTACTTAACTATAATGTTACCTATAACGGACAACACCCGACCTGCAAACCGGCAGAAACTTTGGTTTATGTTAAAAATTCCAGCAATATCATTTTAGAAGACGCCGGATATTCATGCAAAATGACCACCATCGGCAACACTACGATTAAAACCTTGTTTGCAATTGATTATATTGACTTAGATTACGGTTATATCGGCGGTTATTATTCAGTCGGCTTATCCGGACCAGCTTATGGCGGCGGCTCCGGCTATATGCTGTTGCGCCTGCCCAAAGATGCTTATCCGTTAGCTCCGATTTTAAATGACGGAAGCGCGCCTAGTCCGCAAGCGGCTGAAAAACCGGCAGCAAAAGCACAAAACAATACTCCGAAAGCCGCACCGCAAGCTAAAGCGCCTAAAGCGCAAACTTCAGTTACCATAACACAAACAACCACAAGTACGGGGCAAGTTCCCGGCAAAAAATGGGCTCCGGCCGATACCTATCAGGATCCGGTTAGCGGCGAAGTGGTGTTTGAGCCGGTGCGCGACCCGATGCGCATTAACCCGAAGGCGGTTCAGCCGATAGACGAACCGGAAAAAACAGAAATTTTCCGCGGAGTTAAAGTGTTCCCGATTGTTAAGAAAAAAGCGCCGGAAATCATTGAGGTGGAAGCTAAGCCCAAAGATGAAAACGCCAAAGCAAGCGATGCCAAAGGCGGAACCTTGAAAGATTCCATGAAAAAAGCCGAAGCGGCAACAGCAGATAGAACCGCGGCAAAAGCTAAAGCAGCGCAACCGGTCAAAACCGATAAAGCGGCAAATTCAACAGCGGCAAAGGCAGGCTCTGCCGCCAAAGCCGACACGACTGCTAAAACCGGAAACTCCGCAAAAGCCGGACAAAAATAACAAGTCTGAAATCTTTTTAAGCTCACCGCCAAACGG
>JAJWCP010000079.1 GCA_021617435.1 Pseudomonadota bacterium | reverse complement strand
GGTTAATATAAACACTAAATGTAGTTTATTACGATAATATATAAGGTAAAGATATGTTAAATAAAATAGCCCGTGCGCTTTTTGGCAGCGCAAATGACAGATTTGTTAAAAGACAGATGAAGGTTGTGGATAAAATTAATTCATTGGAGCCTGATTTTGTAAAACTTTCAGATGCTGAGTTAAAAGCCAAAACCGATGAGTTCCGTAATCGTATTAAAAATGGCGAAACGTTGGACGAACTTTTACCGGAAGCATTTGCCGCAGTTCGCGAGGCTGCGAAACGTACGCTTGGTCAGCGCCATTATGATGTGCAGTTGGTCGGCGGTATTGTTTTGCACAAAGGCATGATTGCCGAA
The DNA here is from genome assembly GCA_021617435.1 of Pseudomonadota bacterium. GTDB lineage: Bacteria > Pseudomonadota > Alphaproteobacteria > RF32 > CAG-239 > CAAFZY01. Next base: position 6,231 of record JAJWCP010000079.1, on the reverse strand, counting down.
ATGAAAACCGGCGAAGGCAAAACATTGGTAGCCACGTTGGCGGCATATTTGAATGCTTTGGAAGGCAAGGGCGTGCATATCGTTACCGTAAACGATTATTTGGCTAAGCGCGATGCCGAATGGATGGGACAGGTATATCGCTTTTTGGGCTTGACGGTTGACTATATTGTTCACGGCAAAGACGATAATCAACGCCGCGCGGCTTATAATTCCGACATTATTTACGGAACCAACAACGAGCTTGGCTTTGACTATTTGCGCGATAATATGAAGTTTAACTTGGAAGAACGGGTTCAACGCGAATTTAATTTTGCCATTGTTGACGAGGTTGACTCCATTTTGATTGATGAGGCCAGAACGCCGCTGATTATTTCAGGTGCGGCGGAAGATTCGTCGGAGCGCTATGTTTCGGTTAATAAAATTATTCCGCAGTTAGTTCCGGCTGATTATGAAAAAGATGAAAAAGCCCGTACGGTTACTTTAACCGAGGTTGGTATGACCCATGTTGAACAATTGCTAAAGCAGGTTGGCCTTATTACCGAGGGCGGCTTGTATGACATCGGCAATGTTTCATTAGTGCACCATGTTAATCAGGCTTTGCGCGCGCACAAAATGTTTACCCGCGATGTTGACTACATTGTTAAAGACGGCAAAGTGGTGATTGTTGACGAATTTACCGGACGTATTATGGAAGGACGCCGTTACAGCGATGGTCTGCATCAGGCGTTAGAGGCTAAAGAAGGGGTTGCTATTCAGTCTGAAAACCAAACTTTGGCGTCAATCACTTTCCAAAATTATTTCCGTTTGTATCCGAAGCTTTCCGGTATGACCGGTACCGCCATGACCGAAGAGGCTGAATTTGCCGATATTTACGGGTTGTCATGCGTTGAAATTCCGACCAATAAACCGGTTGTAAGAGTTGATGAACATGATGAAATTTACCGCACCGAAAAAGAAAAATATCAGGCGATTATTAACACTATTTTAGACTGCCACCGCCGCGGACAGCCGGTTTTGGTGGGCACAACCTCAGTTGAAAAATCTGAAGTGGTGGCTGATTTGCTGAGCAAAGCCGCGCCGAATGTCCACTTTGAAGTGCTGAACGCCCGTCATCACGAGCGCGAGGCCGCGATTGTGGCGCAAGCCGGTGTTGCCGGTGCTATTACCATTGCCACCAATATGGCCGGACGTGGTACGGATATTCAGCTTGGCGGTAACTTGGATATGAAACTTAAATCAGTTTTGACCGGCGAGGAAACTCCGGAAGAAATTGAAAAAATAAAAGCCAAAATTAAAACGGAAATTGAAGCCGATAAGCAAAAAGTTTTGGCAGCCGGCGGCTTGTATATTTTGGGTACCGAGCGTCATGAAAGCCGCCGTATTGATAATCAGTTGCGCGGTCGTTCCGGTCGTCAGGGCGACCCCGGAACTTCAAAATTCTTCCTTTCACTGCAAGATGACTTAATGCGTATTTTCGGCTCTGAAAGAATGTCTGCCGTATTGCAAAAACTCGGATTGCCGGAAGGCGAGGCTTTGGTTCACCCGTGGATTAGCAAGGCTTTGGAAAAGGCGCAGCAGAAAGTTGAAGAGCGTAACTTTGATATTCGTAAAAACTTGTTAAAGTACGACAACGTAATGAACGAGCAGCGCAAAGTTATTTATGCTCAGCGCCGCGAACTTATGGAAACCGACGACGTTTCGGATACCGTTAAAGATATGCGTCAGGAATATTTAACTTCCGTGATTGCCGGTTTTGTTCCGTACGGGAGCACTCCGGAAGAATGGCGAACGGAAGAGTTGAAGCAAGAACTCGCTAAAATTACCGGCTTTGTTTTACCGGTTACCAACTGGGCTAATGAACCTGAAATTGACAGTGATACCATGACTCAGAAAATTTTAGACGAAGTTGAAAAACGCTTGGTTGAAAAGAACAACGGTGTTCCGACCGAAATTGTTAAAATGGTGGAGAAAAGCATTTTATTGCAAGTTCTTGACCAGCTGTGGAAAGAGCATATCGCCACTTTGGATATGATGCGTCATACCATTGTTTTGCGCGCGTACGGGCAAAAAGATCCGTTGAGCGAATATAAGCGTGAGGCGTTTAATATGTTTTCGGCTCTGCTTGATGCCTTAAAAGAAAAGGTTACGATTGTGGTTTGCCGCACTATTATCAGAAGCAACGCCGAAGAATCAATGCAACGAGCCGAGCAACGCCAACAAAACGTTAAAATGGAAGCTGTTCACGAGCAACCGCAAAGCTTAGTCGGCGGAAATGCGCCTGAAGCGGAAGCTCCTGTAAAACCGGAACCGGTTCGTAACGCTCCGTTTAATAAAAACGACCCAAGCACATGGGGCAGAGTGTCGCGTAATGATCCGTGTCCGTGCGGAAGCGGAAAAAAGTATAAACACTGCCACGGCAGAATAGACTAAAAAACAGGGAGAGCAAAATGCTCTCCCTGTTTTTTAGTCTTTGCAGGACCATAGCGTATTTTCGGTAGTCTAATTTACATCATAGCCGATAAGGATAAATACAAAACAATAGTTAGAATCAGCGCATGTTTTGCAGGTGTTATCCATGGTTATCATATCCATATTTCGCAGATAATGATTTTTACCGATTGCTTGGTTGCCGTAATATCGGGTCAAGTTGGAAAAAGATTCATCAGATTCACGTTTTTGCACATAAACCCATGAAACATCATCGGCTCTGGCTTTGGCCATAGTCATAAAATTGCGGCAAATTTCAGAAGCGTTATTGCCGCTGTTAATTTCAACTCCGAGAGCAACGCCTAAAGAGGAATCTTCGGCATGGTTTTCAAGTTTGATTCTTGAATTAAAAACATCGTAGGCGTATTCAGTGTTATCTTTTACCATATCATCAGGAACAATGCCGAGTTTGTTTAATATGTTTTTAAGCTGAAAATCGGCACCTTTTAGCGGCTCTTGATTGGCGATGATATAGTCTAATATGTAGCCGATTTGGCTGGTTTGCTTGTTTAATTTATATTTGAACATCGCCTTAGAGTAACCGGCAATAGCACTAACAGATAGCACTCCGATAATTGCCAGAACTCCGAGCATCTCCACCATAGACCTACCGGCGCTCGCGTCTAGCGGGCACCTACTTGTAACTTTTTTTCTTATGTAACTATTTGTACACCGCGAAAAAAAGTTACTGCGTATCTGCCTCACCATCCGCAAGCTTTGATTATTTATATTTGTCATGAGCTAAAATCTCCTCAAAAAGTTAGTTTTGAGAAGATTTTAGCTCGCGTTTTTTTTTTGCAATAGGAGGGGTGGCGGCGAATGCCGCCGAGGTGGTTTATCAAAAAAAATCACAAGTTGCGCGTAAAATAAAATGATGTTAAAACAGGATATTGGAGCAAAAAATAATACAAAACGATACAAAAAGATACAAAATCGGACGATACAGTTTTGCAAAAATATGCTATACAAATTGGCATAATCGCGAGAGGAGCGTGAAAAACGCACCCCGCGATTATTTTTTAGCCGGCTCTGTGTGCAAACACGGAGCTATTTTTTTAACTTAATTTTTTAGAAAAGGAATAAATTATGCCAAAATATGGTGATAAAACAGCTAAAGAACTTGATAAATATATCAAGGGATATACTCTACCAAAAGGCAGAACTCGTACGGGACTTATTGCTCCAGTAAAAGATTTGCTACGTAATTACAAAACTATGAAAAGTAAAAATTTAGATCCAAGTGATAAATTTTTTCATTGTAAAGCCAACTACGAAGCTGCTTCAAGAGGGGCTTATGGCAGTGCTGTCGCTGCAGGGTTAGGATATGTGAGAGAAATTACGGATGTGTTAAGAGGGGATTCTATAGAAGCTTCGCTGGCAGATTTGCGCGCAAATGCACGCGGGAGAGCAGGCGCAAGAGCTGGTAAAAGTTTAAGACAGACTTGCCCAACGCATTATAAAATGTATAAATAATTGTATATAAAGGAAAGTGAGCATGCGAACAAAGAAGGCTATAAAATTTGGAATTACAGGGCTGACTGTTGTGGCAATGCTGTTATTTTTTGCTATGGATTGGGCAGTGGTTTATGATAGTAGCCGCTTAATTTTGTTTTTATATGCGTTTGTTATGTGCGCATGTTTACTTTCTGTTGCGAACATGATGATTAAACCGGTACGAAAAATAAGTGTTATATTGTTGTTAATTTCGTTTGGTTTGTATATTGCGATGTATAATTTTGTACCTGAAATTGTGCAGGCACATCGTATTGATGCATGCTTGGATAATGGTGGAATGTGGAATAATACGCAAAATCAATGTCAGTAAAGTTATTTTTTGTAAATTAAAATTTCGCGGTTGGAATCCATTTTGTTTAACGAGGCATTCAGCTCTTCATTTTGAGGGAATTTTTTGTTTTGGCGGAAAACTTTTAAATCAGCCAAATACTGAGCATAGCGGTTGCGATAATCGGGCAATCCGCTTTGCACGCTTGCGGTTGGAACTTTGACCGGCGGCAAAAACTTGGGGTTTAGCGCCATTTGCTTCATATCTTTTATTTTTGCCAATTCATCAGCGGAAGGCGTGTTTAAGGGCGCTTGATTGTTATCAGCTTCCGGCTCGGCAAAAACGCTGTTGGCGGTTGCGGTTTCCGGCGTAGCGTCAGTTTCATCGGGTTCAAAAGTAACGGTTCCGCCGGTTGCTTCATTTCCGGTATTTTGCAAAGGAATTTCATTTTGCGCGTTTTCTTCAACCGGAGCGTAAATCGGGATAAAGCGTCCGTCTACCGCCTCATAGCGTATAATTTTGCGTTGTTGTTGCGGTTTGGTGGCAGTCTGCGCCTGCTTGCTATTTTGTCCGCTCGTGTTATTAGGGCGTACGGCAGATGGCAGTCCGCGCTGAGGTATATTTATCGGCGGAAGTTTTTCAACTCTTTGCACCATGGCATTTTGCGGAATAAAAAATTCAGAGTCGTTGCCTCCGTAAGTTTGCGAAAAACCGGTATAAGCGGTACCGCCCAAGAGGATAAATGTTAAGCAAAAAGCAGTTTTTTTCATAATTTTAACTCTAAATTGAGAAATTAGCGATAATTTACCATACATGAAAAAGGTTTTTTATATATTAATTTTTATGAGCTTTTTGCTTTTTTCACCGCTTGTTTTGGCACAGACGGCAACCCAAAAGGCTTGTCAAAAAGTTATGCGCGCGCCTGAGGTTAGTTTTTCGGTTTCATACGGAAAACTTAAATATGATTTTTCTAAAAATGACCGTACATTAACCCGTATGCACATTAAACAATACGGAGGACAAATTCCGAGCGGAAACTACGTTAATGGTCTTGCCACCTTTACATTATCTACCTCGCTTAATATGAAGCTTTCAAAAACAACGTTAAGAAACGGCACGGTTTGCATTTATCCTTCTAAGTTGGATTTAAAAGTTAAAAACGAAAATCCGACTATTTATATTTCAAGCGATTTAAAAGAAAATACCTGCCGCTATAAAGTGGCGCTCAGGCACGAGCAAACTCATCAGCAGATAAATGTGGAAATTTTTGAATATTATATTCCGATTATTAAGCGCCGCTTTGAAGAGGCGATTAGCCAATATGCGCTTATCAGTTCTAAACATGATATTAACTTAACTTTGGCGCAGGAAAAGTTTCAGGATAAATATGTCAGCACAGTTAATCAGGTTATTGAAGAAATAACCGCTGAAATTAATACCGAGCAAGCAAAGTTAGACAGCGTTGAAAATTACGGATATGAAACATCGCTTTGCGATTAAGCCGCTTTTTTGCACATACTTAAAGCTTTTACGCAGTTAAATATGCCTTTATATGCGGCGTCAATATAAGTTTTATCTTTGGCGGAGTTGTCATTATAATAAATGCGCACGGTGAGCATGCCGGTTTCTTTGGCAAATTCAAGATTAGAATAACTGTCGTCAACAAAAATGCAGTCATGCGGGTTGTAGCCGATTTTTTCGCAGTAGAGGCGGTAAACCTCGGAGCTTTCATTCTTTTTATAAACGCCGAAATCTTCACCCGAATAAAAGCGGTCTTTGAACATTTCGTACAGGCCGATTTGCTTTAAAATTTTTCCGGAAGCAAAGCGATTGCTGGCTGTAAACACAAATTGCTCAAACGGAATTTTTTTAAGTTTTTCCGCCAAGCCTTCATAAGGTTCAATCAAATGAACAGGCTTGCGGTTAAAGTAATGTTCAAATAAATCTTTGGGAGAAATACC